>JBOGZI010000041.1:0-10446 GCA_050697275.1 Solirubrobacterales bacterium
GCGCCGGCGGCGGCTCCGCCGGCGGCACCGGCGGCACCGGGCTGTAGGTAGACGGCTTCGCCAGCGGTCCCGTCTGGTGGCGAAGCCGAATTACGCCGCCGCTGAGACCCTCGGCCAGGGCCGCGAGACGAAGCGGCTGCCCGCCGCGCAGTAGCGCCAGGGAAGCTCGGCGGCCTTGGTGATCCCGATCCGGGTCGAGGTCACGAGCTCCCGCGAGCTCCAGGCCCGGGAGGGCGGCCGCAGCTCGAAGGGCGGGGCGTCGAGGGGCGCTCCGTTCAGCCCGAGCCCCACCCCGAGCGCCTGGGTCAGCTTCCCGGGCCCCGAGCAAAGCTCCTCCAGCGCCACCCCGCCCCGCCGCTCCCCCATCAGCTCGATCCCCTCGCTCGGCTCCAGGGCCCGGATCAGGACGGCGGCGGCGCTGCCCTCGGGCTCTGCGACCGCGTTGAGCAGGCTGTGGATGCCGTAGGAGAGGTAGACGTAGGCGCGGCCCGGAGGACCGAAGAGCACCTCGTTGCGAGCGGTTCGCCCCACGTAGGCGTGGCAGGCGGGGTCGCTCGCGTCGTAGGCCTCGGTCTCGACGATCACGCCGGCGGCGCCGTCGACCGAGAGGGTGCACCCGATCAGCTCGCGAGCGACCTCCTGGACGGAGCGCCCGTAGAAGCTGGGCCTCATCCGCGCAGCTCCGCGAGCGCCTGGCGGGCCTGGTCGAGCTGCTCGCCGAGCCTGGGCCCCGAGGTGCCCCCTGCCGAAATCTTGGCCTCGATCGTCCCACCCTCGCGGAGCATCTCGCGCAGCGCCGCGCGGACGCTTTCCGGGATCCCGTCCAGCTCCGCTTCCTGCAGCTCGGAGAGGCGCTTGCCCGACTCGACCGCCGTCCTCACCAAGGCGCCGACCTTCGCGTGCGCCTCGCGGAAGGGAACCCCCTCCCTGACCAGCAGGTCCGCGAGGTCGGTCGCCGCGAGGAGCTCGTCCCCGGCGGCCGCCTCGAGGCGCTCTCGATTGAAGCTGAGGCCCTCCAGCAGCCGGTCGGCGGCCTGCAGGCAGAGCTCCAGCGTGTCGGCCGCGTCGAAGACCGGCTCCTTGTCCTCCTGCAGGTCCTTGCTGTAGGCGAGCGGCAGGGCGTGCATGGTGCCGAGCAGGCCGAGCAGGTCGGCGGCGACGCGCGGCGCCTTTCCCCGCAGCAGCTCGGCAGCGTCGGGATTCTTCTTCTGGGGCATGATGCTCGAGCCGGAGGCAAAGGAGTCGGCGGGCTCGCAGAAGCCGAACTCCTGGCTCGACCAGAGGACGATCTCGGCCCCGAGCCGGGAGAGGTGCATGGCGCAGACCGAGGCGGCGTGCAGATAGTCGAGTGCGAAGTCGCGGTTGGAGACGGCATCGAGCGAGTTGGCGTAGGGGCGCTCGAACCCGAGCTCCGCGCCGAGCACCTCGCGGTCGAGCTCCCAGTTGACGCCGGCGAGGGCGCCCGAGCCGGCCGCCAGCTCGCCCGTCGCCTGGCCGGCGGCGAAGAAGCGGCGGGTATCACGGTGGAACATCCAGAAGTAGGCGAGCAGGTGGTGGCCGAGATAGACGGGCTGGGCCCGCTGCAGGTGGGTGTAGGCGGGCACCGGCCAGTCCCGGTGCGACTCCGCCAGGCCGAGCAGCGTTTCCATCAGCTGCTCGAGCAGCGCGATCGCCCGGGCCGAGTGGGCGCGGATGAGCAGGGCCAGGTCGGTCGCCACCTGGTCGTTCCGCGAGCGCGCGGTGTGGAGCTTGCCGCCGACCGGGCCGATCAGCTCGGTGAGGCGTCGCTCGATCGCCATGTGGATGTCCTCGTCCTCGTCCGAGACCTCGAACCGCTCCTCCGCCAGCTCCCGGGCCACCTGGTCGAGCCCCTCGCTGATCCGACCCAGCTCCTCCTCGTCCAGCACGCCCAGCTGAGCGAGCGCCCTGGCGTGGGCCTTCGACTGCTCGACGTCGTAAGGCGCGAGGCGGCGGTCGAAGGAGATCGACGAGTTGATCCGCCTGAAGAGTGGATCCTGTTCTCCGCCCAGGCGTGACATGCGCGCCAGTCTAGGCGCGATTCAGGACCTCGCCGAGGGCGGTACAGACCCGCTCGACCTGCGCCCCGGTCATCGAGCTGAAGAAGGGCAGCGCCAGCGAGCGCTCCGCCACCCGCTCCGCCACCGGGAACTCGCCGCCCGCAAAGCCGAGCCGCTCCCGGTAGGGCGGCAGCAGGTGGATGCAGGGCAGATACGCCTTCGAGCGGATGCCCCGGTCCCCGAGCCCCGCGATCACGGCGTCGCGGTCGGTCCCGGCCGGCAGCTGTGCGCAGAAGACGAACCAGCTCCGCTTCTCCTGGCCGCGGTCCTCGGCTGGCAGGACAAGGCCTTCGGGGTCCTCGGCGCCGGCCGGGGCGGCGCCGATCCGGGTGAGGCCCTCGCGGTAGAGCGCGGCGACCTCGTCGCGGGCCTCGAGGATCCGGTCGAGCCGCTCGAGCTGGGCTACCCCGAGGGCGGCCTGCAGCTCGGTGAGCCGGTAGTTGAACCCGATCCGGTCGTGCTCGACCAGCTCCATGTCCGCCGCCCGGCCCTGGTTGCGCTCGCTCCGCGCCCTGGCGGCGCCCTCCCGGTCGGCGGTGACCAGCATCCCCCCCTCCCCAGTCGTGATCTGCTTGTTGGCGTAGAAGGCGAAGGCGGCCGGGCTGCCCGTTGAGCCGACCCGCCTGCCGCGGGAGTCGGTTGCACCCAGCGCCTGGCAGGCGTCCTCCAGGATCCCCAGCTTGCGCTCGGCGGCGAGGGCCTCCAACCGCTCGAGCTGGGCGGGATAGCCGAAGATGTGGACCGGAAGCAGCCCCGCGGTCCTCTCGCCCACCGCGGCGGCTGCGGCCTCGGGGTCGATGCAGAGCGTGACCGGGTCGACGTCACAGAAGACCGGCGTCGCCCCCTCGTACAGCAGGCAGTTGGCCGAGGCGACGAAGCTGAGCGGCGTCGTCACCACCTCGTCGCCGGCGCCCCAGCCGAGCAGGCGCACGCCGAGGTGCAGCGCCGCGGTCCCGCTGGAGACGCCGACGGCGTCCTCGGCTCCGAGCCAGCCCGCGAAGGACCGCTCGAATTCCTCCAGCTTCGGGCCGAGCGAGAGCCTGCCGGAGCGAAGCACCTCCAGCACCAGCTCCTCCTCACGACCTGTGAGCTCCGGCCGCGCGAGCGGGATCGGGTCGGGCACCGCTACGAGGTCGGGGTCCGCTCGTCGGCGCGCGCCGGATCCGGCCGGCCGGCCGCCTCGGGCTGGAACGCGTACTCGAGGGAGTCGACCAGCGCCTCCCAGGAGGCCTCGATGATGTTCTCCGAGACGCCGATCGAGCCCCACTCCCGGTCCCCGTCCGAGGAGTCGAGCAGGACCCGGGTGACCGCCCCGGTGCCGTGGTGCTCGTCGAGGATGCGGACCTTGTAGTTGGTCAGCTCGATCTCCGCGAGATGGGGATGTCGGTCGGTGATCGCGCCCCGCAGCGCCTTGTCGAGCGCGTTCACGGGGCCGTTCCCCTCGGCGCTGCGGAAATAGCGCTCGCCGTCGAGCCAGATCTTGATCGTCGCCTCGGTCTGCACCCGCCCGTCCTCGAGCTTCTCGACCAGGACGCGGAAGCCCTCCAGCCGGAAGAGCGGCTCGTAGCTGCCGGTCTCCTTCCGCAGCATCAACTCGAAGGAGGCGGCGGCCGCCTCGTAGTGATAGCCGGCGTGCTCGCGGTCCTTCAGCGTCGAGAGCGCGCTGCGCGCCTGCTCCTCCGTGAGGGGCAGGCCGGCGCGCTCGGCGCGCTCGACCAAGGTCCCCTTGCCGGAGAGCTCCGAGACGACCAGCTCGCGCTCGTTGCCGACCAGGCCGGGGTCGATGTGCTCGAAGGTGCGGGCGTCGACGTTCACCCCCGCGACGTGCATCCCGCCCTTGTGGGCGAAGGCGTTTCGCCCCACGTAGGGCTGGTCGGGATCGGGGGTGACGTTGAGCAGCTCGTCGATGAAGTGCGCGGTCGCGGTCAACCTCGCGAGCTGCTCGTCGCTGACGCAGCGGTAGCCCATCTTCAGCTGCAGCGCCGGCAGGATCGAGGCGAGGTTGGCGTTCCCGGTGCGCTCGCCGATCCCGTTCATCGTCCCCTGCACCAGGACCGCGCCAGCTTCGACCCCGGCGAGGGAGTTGGCGACCCCGCACTCGGCGTCGTTGTGGGTGTGGACGCCGACGGTCGGGCCCTCGGCCGCGGGGTCGTCGGAGGCCGGGAGCTCCGCCACCACCGCGCGGGTGGCCTCGGAGACCTGATCGGGCAGGCTGGAGCCGTTCGTGTCGCAGAGGGTGACGTTCTCGGCGCCCGCCTCGGCCGCGGCCCGCACGCACTCGAGGGCGTAGCCGGAGTCGTCGCGGAAGCCGTCGAAGAAGTGCTCTGCGTCGTAGATCACCCGCTTGCCGGCGTCCCGGAGGAAGGCGATCGAGTCGCGGATCATCGCCAGGTTCTCCTCCCGGCTGACCTTCGTCACCTTCTCCAGGTGGAGCCCCCAGGTCTTGCCGACCAGGGTGACCACCGGCGCGAACCCCTCGGCAAGCAGCCCGAGCGCCTCGTCCTCCTCGGCGGGGAACCCCTTGCGCCGGGTCATCCCGAAGGCGCAGACGCTCGCCTGCTCGAGCTCGGTGCCGGCGAGCATCTCGAACAGCTCGAGCTCCTTCGGGTTGGACCCGAGGAAGCCGGGCTCGATGAAGTGGATGCCGAGCTCGTCGAGCCTGCGGACCACGCGGACCTTCTCGTGTGCGGACAGGGTCATTCCCTGGCCCTGCATGCCGTCGCGGAGAGTCGTGTCGTAGAGGTGAACCTGCTTCATCGCTGCCTTTCTCGCCTTCGGGGTGTCGGTGCGACCCTTCGGTGGCTCCAAAAGGTAGAGCCGGGGTCGTCGCTGGACGGCATGAGGCCGCCCGCCACGGGGAGCTAGGCCCCCGCGGCCCCCGTAATTCGTGCGATGCAGGCGAAAGGCATCAGGAGCCGACCTTACCGGACGCGGGCTCGCCGATCTCCTCGGCCTCGACGTTCTCGGGGGCGGGCTCCGCGGGAGCCTCGCCGCTCGGCTCGCCGACCGGGTCGAGCCACTCCAGGTACTCCTCGGCGCGACCGTGGAGGGCATCCTCGAACTTCGCCTGGATCACGCGGGTGATCTCGCCGGGCGGGCCCAGCTCCTGGTGGTCGATCTCGCGGATCGGCACCAGCTCCGCCGCGGTGCCGGTGAGGAAGGCCTCCTCGGCCAGGTAGAGCTCGGCTCGGGCTACGTCCCGCTCGACCACCGTGTAGCCGAGGTCGCGAGCGATCTGGATGATCGACTTGCGGGTGATCCCGTCGAGGATCGAGGAGTTGTGGCCGGGCGTGACGAGCTCGCCGTCGCGGACCACGAAGAGGTTCTCGCCGGACCCCTCGCAGACCATGCCGCGCTGGTCCAGCAGGATCGCCTCGTCGTAGCCGGCGTTGGCGGTCTCGGTCTTGGCGAGGATCGAGTTCAGATACTGGCCCGAAGCCTTTGCGTGCGGGATCAGGCTGTCGGGCGAGATCCGGCGGACCGAGGCCACCTTGGCGCGGATGCCCTTGCGCTTGCCCTCGTCGCCCAGGTAGGCACCCCAGGGCCAGACCGCGACGATCATCTCCACTGGCGCGCTGGGCGCGTAGAGGCCCATCTCGCCATACCCACGGAAGGCGAGCGGGCGGATGTAGCAGCTGCGGAAGCCGTTGCGGCGGATCAGCTCCTTGGTGGCCTCCTGGATTTCCTCGGTCGAGTGGGGAATGTCCAGGTAGTAGAGCTCGGCTGACTTGCGGAGCCTGTCGAGGTGGTCACTGTGCCGGAAGACCGCGGGTCCGCGCTCAGTGTCGTAGCAGCGGATCCCCTCGAAGACCCCGCTCCCGTAGTGGAGGCCGTGGCTGAGGACGTGCACGTTCGCCTCGTCCCAGGCGACGAACTCCCCGTTCTTCCAGATCAGCTCCGCCTTCTCCATTGGGCCGGAAGTATGCCCGATCAGCCGCTCGGCTCAGGCGTCCTGCGCCTGTGCAAGCAGCTGCTCATCGCTGATCTTGTCCTTCATGTCGGGGTGCGACTCGTCGATGTGCTTGTGCGCCTGCGCCAGCAGGTCCTCGTCGTTCTCACCGCGGACCGTGTAGCCGCAGTCGCAGTTGATCACTCTCGCCATCGTTCGCCTCCTTGTCGGTTGCGCGCGCGATTCTCCCGTGCCTGCCGTGAGCCTGTCAACCCGGGAAGCTCAGAGAGCGCCCAGCACGGCGTCGGTCATCCCCCGGGTCCCGACCTCGCGCGTGCCCTCCCCTCCCCCCAGGTCGGGGGTCCGCAGGCCCTCGGCCAGCGCCGTGTCGACCGCCGCCTCCAGGCGCGCCGCGTCGTCCTCCCGCCCAAGCCCGTGGCGCAGCAGCATCGCGACCGAGAGCAGGGTTGCCAGCGGGTTGGCGATCCCCTGGCCCGCGATGTCGGGCGCCGAGCCGTGCACCGGCTCGAACAGACCCGGCCCGTCGCCGCCGAGGCTGGCGGAGGGCAGCATCCCCAGCGATCCGGTCAGCATCGCGGCCTCGTCGCTGAGGATGTCGCCGAAGAGGTTCTCGGTGAGGATCACGTCGAAGCCGGTCGGGTTGGAGACGAGCTGCATCGCGGCGTTGTCGACCAGGACGTGCTCGAGGGCGATCTCAGGGAACTCATCCGAGGCGATCCTCTCCACCGTCTCCCGCCAGAGGCGCGAGGTCTCGAGCACGTTCGCCTTGTCCACGGAGCTCACCTTGGCGGTGCCGGCCTCCCCCCCGGGCCGCGTGGCGGCGGCATTGAAGGCGACGCGGCTGATCCGCTGCACCTCCTCGACGGTGTAGGCACAGTCGTCGTGGGCGCGGTCGCCGTCGCGACCGCTGTCGCCGAAGTAGATCCCGCCCGTCAGCTCGCGCACCACGAGCAGGTCCGTGCCCTCGATCCGCTCGCGCCGCAGGGGGCTCGCCTCCAGCAGCGCCTCGCTGGGCCGCACGGGGCGCAGGTTCGCGAAGAGGCCGAGTCCCTTGCGCAGCCTCAGCAGCCCCTGCTCGGGCCGCGGGGCGTCCGGATCGGTGGTGTCCCACTTCGGCCCGCCGACTGCGCAGAGCAGCACCGCGTCGGAGGACCGGCAGGCCTTGAGTACCTCGTCGGTGAGCGCCGTGCGGTGCTCGTCGATCGAGGCGCCCCCGATCGGGTGCTCGGATATCTCGAAGTCCCCGAGCTTGCCCAGCACCTCCCCGGCCGCGGCGCCGATCTCCGGGCCGATGCCGTCGCCGGGCAGAAGCACGATCTGCGCCCGCTGGTCCGCTGCGGTCACGCGCCGCGGCCTCTCCAGCTGGACCTCGACCGGATAGGCATCGCCGTACTCCTCCATCTCACGGGTTGCTCCTCGCTTCGCTCGGAGCACCCTCGCGTCTACGGGCATGGATGTTGAGGCGGACGTAGTCGAGCGTCACCGGCTCGTCGAGCTGACTCATCACGGAGTCGATGAACCGGTCGCGCAGGTCGTCGGGCAGGTGAGAGAGGTGCGGGCCGAGGCCGGAAGTCGACACGTATTCCCGCGGGCGATCGGGACGGACGGGCTTCGGGTCGAGTTCACAGCGGATCTCGTCGAAACCGGCCTCCTCCAGCCTGGCCTTGGTCTCCTCGGGGCTGGCGAAATTCCACATTGCTGACATGCCCTCGAAGTGCGGCGCGATCTCCGGGTCTGCCGCCGCTTTCGCGATCGCTTCCGCAAGCCTGGCGACATTGCCGGCCCCGCCGCACTGGGCCACCAGCCGCCCCCCGGGTCGCAGGACGCCATGGATGCGACGGAAGAGGTTGTCGTGGTCGAGGACCCAGTGGAAGGTGGCGGTGGAGAAGACGAGGTCGACCGGCTCGGGCGACTCGAGCTCCGCCAGGTCCATCACGAGGTAGTCGACTCGGTCGCCCAGGCGTTCTCGCGCCTTCGCGATCATGTCCTCCGATCCGTCCAGGACGATCACCCTTCCCTGCGGCAGGCGCTCCAGCAGCCGCTCGGTCACCCGGCCGGAGCCGGCGCCGGCATCGAGCACCGTTTCATCGCCGGCCAACTCGAGGCGCTCGAGCACCTCCACGCCCCATTCGAACTGCGGATCGGCGATCGCGTCGTAGGTATCGGCGTCCCACTCCCGGGGGCCGGTGTTCATGGCCCGTGCGCCGGTGTCGCTCACAGCGAGGTGGTGACCGGGCCCGCGTCGGCTCGTCCGGAGGACTCGAAGGCGTCGATCGCCTCGGACCGCCCCAGGGTCATCGCGACGTCGTCGAGACCATTCAGCAGCCGGTGCTTGATCTGCTCGTCGACGTCGAAGCGGAAGACCCCCTCCGCGCAGGTGACCGTCTGGTCGTCGAGGTCGATCCTGGCCTCCCCGGCGCCGGCGACAGCCCGGCAGCGGTCCTCGTCGAGCACGATCGGCAGCAGCCCGTTCTTGGTGCAGTTGGAGTAGAAGATGTCCGAGAACGAGGGCGCGATCACGGCATCGAAGCCGTAGTCCTTCAGGGCCCAGACCGCGTGCTCGCGAGAGGACCCGCAGCCGAAGTTCCGGCCTGCGACCAGGATCGGATGCGGGTGAAGCTCGATCTCGCCCGAGCGGAACCAGTCGTAGAAGAGGAACTCGCCGAACCCGGTCCGCTCGATCCGCTTCAGGAACTGCTTGGGGATGATCTGATCCGTGTCGACGTCGGCCCGGTCGAGCACCGCCACCTGCCCCTCGATCAGGTCGATGGCGTCCATCAGCTCCAGCTCCTGATGTCCACGAAATGGCCCGCGACCGCCGCGGCCGCGGCCATCTTCGGGCTGACCAGGTGGGTGCGCCCGCCGGCGCCCTGGCGGCCCTCGAAGTTGCGGTTGGAGGTCGAGGCGCAGCGCTCCCCAGGGCTGAGGATGTCGGGGTTCATGCCGAGGCACATCGAGCAGCCGGCGCCGCGCCACTCGAAGCCCGCGCCCCGGAAGACCTCGTCGAGGCCTTCCTCCTCGGCCTGCGCCTTCACCTGGGCGGAGCCGGGCACGACCATCGCCCGCACCGAACCCGCGACCCTGCGCCCATCCACCATCGAGGCGGCCTCGCGCAGGTCGGAGATGCGGGAGTTGGTGCACGAGCCGATGAAGACGCGCTCGGGCCGGATCTCCTGCATCGGGGTGCCGGGCTTCAGGTCCATGTAGGTGAGCGCGCGCTCGGCGGCCTCCCGGTCGGCGGGGGAGTCCAGCCGGGCGGGATCCGGGACGTCGTCGGTGACCTGGACCACCATGCCCGGGGTCGTCCCCCAGGTGACCATCGGCGAGATCTCGGAGGCGTCGATCTCGACCTCGGTGTCGAAGCTCGCGCCCTCGTCGGTGGGCAGCTGGCGCCACCGCTCGACCGCGGCATCGAAGTCGTCCGGGACGCCGGGCCGGCCGCGCATGTAGGAGAAGGTGGTCTCGTCGGGAGCGATCATGCCGGCCTTGCCGCCGCCCTCGATCGTCATGTTGCAGACGGTCAGTCGGTTCTCCATGGTCAGCGCCTCGATCGGCGCCCCCGCGTACTCGACGGCGTGACCCTGCATGCCGCCGACGCCCAGCCGCCCGATGGTGGCGAGGATCAGGTCCTTGGCGGTGACGCCCTCTCGGAGCTCGCCGCCGTAGAGGATCCGCATGCTCTTCGGCTTCCTCTGGACCAGGCACTGGGTGGCGAGCACGTGCTCCACCTCTGAGGTGCCGATCCCCATCGCGAAGGCACCGAACGCCCCGTGGGTCGCGGTGTGCGAGTCGCCGCAGACGATCGTCATCCCGGGCTGCGTCGCGCCGAGCTCGGGTCCGATCACGTGAACGATGCCCTGGCGCTCAGAGCCGAGCGAGTAGATCGGGATGCCGAACTCCTCGCAGTTTCGCTCCAGCGCCTCGACCTGCTTGCGGGAGAGCTCGTCGGCGATCAGCCTCGCTGCCGGGGTCCCGTCGGTCGGGACGTTGTGGTCGGCGGTCGCCAGCGTCTTGTCGGGGCGGCGCACGCCGCGGTCGGCGAGCCGGAGCCCATCGAACGCCTGCGCGGAGGTCACCTCGTGGACGAGGTGGAGGTCGATGTAGACGAGGTCGTCCGCGACCTCGTGTTCATCCCAGATCTTCTCGAACAGGGACTTCGCCACCTAGCTCCTCCTGAGCCCGGCGGAGACGATCGCGATCAGCCGTCCCTCGCCACGGCCATTGTTCTCGAAATGGTGCGGCAGGTCCGCGTCGAAGGTGACGCTGTCGCCCTCGCGCAGCTGGTGGCGCTTCCCGTCGATGAAGAGGTCGAGCTCACCGTCGAGCACCACAGCGGTCTCGCGGCTGCCCGGCTCGTGCAGCGGCGGGTCGTCCGGCCCGCCGGTGGCGGCGCCGGGCACGAGGGTGTGCTCGGAGACGTCGGCGCGCTGCCCGGGCAGCGGCGGGGTGAGGACCTCG
>JBOGZI010000042.1:0-30293 GCA_050697275.1 Solirubrobacterales bacterium
CGGTCGCCGCCCCGGCCCGACGGGGCGTGAAACTTCGACAGCTCGAGCCGTCCGTGGCCATCAGGGGTCTCCAACATCGCGATCTCCGAGCGGACGCCCTCGAGACCCACCACGCGGTCCACCCAACTGCCCTCGAGCGATGCCTCGCCCTGCAGCTTGAGTCCGAGCTCGACGAAGAACGCCGTCGCGGCGGTGAGGTCGTCGACCACGATGCCCACGTGATCCATGCGTTGGATCGTCATGCGCTCGACGGTAACGGACCGACGCCCCCAGCTACAGCGTCTCTCGGTTGCCGATTCGCGTCTGCGTCGACCGCGGCCGCTTAGCTCGCGAAGCGGCGGGTAATACGACCAGCATGAGCTGGCTCCCGGGCCCTTCCCAGATACGGAGGACCGCCAAGGCGATCAAGCAGATCAACGAGGCCGGCGGTCCCAGGCGGCTGCGCCTGGTTCGCGTCGAGCGGCCGCGCGGTCACCTCTTCACGAGCAGCGAGGCAACGCTCGAGGTCGACACCGCCAGGGGCGAGGTGGTTCGCCTCGAGCCGGAGCTGCCCGTCCCCTTCTTCTACGCCTGGGCCTACCGGCTCGCGCGGCGCCTCGGTCTCCCTCTCGCCTCGACCCTCGATCCCGAGGATGTGAGCTTCGAGGTGCCGGTGCCGAGCTGGGCGTGGCCCGGTTGAGCCCAGCCGATCCGCGGGCCGTCAGGTCGGCCGAACGGGGCCTGACCTCATCCGTCCGGCCACCACGCTCGACATGCCTTGGGCCACAGGCGCTCACGGCCGAAGGAAACCGCAGCAATCGGCGGAAAGGAAGCCTCGATGAGGAAGCTAGTGACGGTGGTGGTGGTCTCGGGCGCCCTGGCCAGTCCCTCGGCGGCGCTGGCCGTGTACGGCAGCCAGCCGGGCTACGGCGTGGCACAGTCGCAGACGCGGTGCTCGGGCGCCGGCGCCTTCGGCGCCTTCGGCGACAAGGGCGACGTCGTCCACGACTTCGGGCACGTCTACCCAGGCGACTCGAACGGCAAGCCGGGCGCCAACGGCGCCCGCACCGGCTACAACAACTCCCACCTCTGCGGCAACCCGCAGGTGGATCAGAGGCAGTAGCTCAGGCGACACCGCAGGCAGCACGGACCGGCGCGGCGCCCCGCTAGGTTGCGATGGCCGAGCTGCTGCTGGGACCGCTGCTTCGCTACGTGGACGAGAGCCAGGCGACCGTCTGGGTCGAGACAGACGTGCCCTGCGAGGTCGCGGTCCTGGGCCGGCGCCAGGAGACCTTCTGCGTAAAGGGTCACCACTACGCGCTCGTCTTCATCGAGGAGCTCGAGCCGGGGAGCTGCACCCCCTACGAGGTGCGACTCGACGGCGAGCTGCGCTGGCCGGAGCCCGGCAGCGAGCTGCCGCCGAGCGTGATCCGCACGATCGACCCGGACGAGGAGATCCGGATCGCCTTCGGCTCCTGCCGCGTCAGCGTCCCGCACGAGCCTCCCTACACGCTCGACAAGGACGCCCACCCCAACGGGCGCGAGCCGGACGCGCTGCGCACCTACGCGCTGCGGATGCTGGAGCGGCCGCGCGAGCAGTGGCCGCAGCTCCTGTTCATGCTCGGCGACCAGATCTACGTCGACGAGGACGCGCCCGAGACTCGGGAGTTCATCCGCTCCCGGCGCGACATCTCCGAGCCGCCGGGCGAGGAGGTCGCCGACTTCGAGGAGTACACCCGCCTCTACCGCGAGTCGTGGAGCGACCCGGTCGTCCGCTGGCTCTTCTCCACGGTCGGCTGCGCGACGATCTTCGACGACCACGATGTCCACGACGACTGGAACACCTCGCTCGCCTGGCTCGAGGAGATGCGGGCGCAGCCGTGGTGGGAGGAGCGGATCGTCGGCGCCCTGGTCTCCTACTGGGTCTACCAGCACCTCGGCAACATGTCCCCGCGGGCGCTGCGGGATCGCGGCGTCTTACAGAATGCCTACGACCACGACGACGCCTGGGAGCACCTGAGCGAGTGGGCGAAGGACGCCGACTGGGGCAGCGAGGGGCGCCGCTGGAGCTACTCGCGGACGCTCGGGCGGAACCGTCTGGTGGTGCTCGATTCCCGCGAGGGGCGCGTCCTCGGCGAGCAGCCGCGCCGGATGTTCGACGAGGGGGAGTGGGAGTGGCTGAACGAGCGGCTCACCGGCGACGTCGAGCACCTGATCATCGCGGACACCCTGCCGATCCTGCTGCCGCCGGCGATCCACGACCTCGAGGCCTGGAACGAGGCGGTCTGCGCCGGCGCCTGGGGCGGCTGGGCGACGGGGTGGGGGGAGAAGGTGAGGCGGGCGATCGACCTCGAGCACTGGGGCGCCTTCCAGCACTCCTTCCGCCGGCTGATCGGGCTGATCGAGGAGGTCGCAGCCGGGAGGCGGGGGAAGGCTCCGCACTCGATCGTGATGCTGGCCGGCGACATCCACCACGCCTACCTCGCCGAGGTCGCCTTCCGGCGCGAGGCGGGGGTCGAGAGCGCGGTCTGGCAGGCGGTCTGCTCGCCCTACCGGAACCCGCTGGACAACCGCGAGCGGCGGATCGCGAGCTTCGGCTGCTCCGCGATCGCCAGGCCGATCGGCAAGGCGCTCGCGGCCTCCGCCGGCGTCGAGCGACCCGACGTCCGCTGGCGTCTGGTCCAGCCGCCCACCTTCGACAACCAGGTGGCGACGCTGCACATTCAGGGGGCCCGGGTCAACGTCGAGATCGAGCGCACCCGGCCCGCCGAGCGGCCGACCCTGGAGACCTCGCTGCAGCGCCGGCTGGCGTGAAGCTCAGAGGACCCTGGCGGCGCAGGAGCGGGCGACGCCGCTGAGGCGGAGGATGCCGAGGTCGCCGATCGCGGTGGTGAAGGTGCCGATGTGGCTGCTGACGAAGCCGAAGGAGATGCCGGTGTCCGGGTCTCCCCAACCGCCCCCGCCGCCGAAGCCGAAGTGGCCGAGCGCCCGCGGTGCCGGCTGGCCGAGGCCGAAGGCATGGTGGAAGCCGAGCCGCCAGCGCATCCGCACTCCGAGCACCCGGTCGACGCCGCGGGTCTGCACCCGGCCCGCGTGCTCGACCAGCTCCGGCGAGAGGAGCTGCTCGCCTCCCGGCGCGACGCCGCGGTTTGCGAACGGGACGTAGAGGCGGGCGAGTCCGTCCGCGCTCAGCGCTCCGTTGACGGCGGGCATCTCGGTTCGCCAGATGGCGGGGTCGGGGCCGCGGCAGAGGCGCTCGAAGCCCGGCGCATGGAGGGCGCGGAAGCCGGCCCTGGTGATCGGCAGCCAGCCGAGCAGCGGGGTGGTCGCCAGACCCAGCGCCGAGTAGACGCGCAGCGAGGACCCGACGATCTCGGCCGGGGGCCGCGACGGAGCGCCGAGCTCGAGCCCGGGGGTGCCGAGCGGCTCGGCGAGCTCGGTGCGGACCAGTTCCCGCATCCCCTTGCCGGTGATCGCGCGGGCGAGGCCGGCGGCGAGCCAGCCGAAGGTGAAGGCGTGGTAGCCCGGTCGCCCGGGCGGCCCCTGCGGCGCGGCGGCGGCGAGGCGCTCCTCCATCCCGAGGTGATCGAGCAGATCGTCGGCGTTCCGAGCGACCGCCTGGACGTCGTAGAGGCCGGCGCGGTGGCTGAGCAGCTCCCGCACCGTGATCCGCTCCTTGCCGGCGGCCGCGAACTCGGGCCAGTAGCTCGCCACCGGCTCGTCGTAGGCGAGCAGCCCCCGGTCGGCGAGGCGGTGGAGCACCATCGAAGCCAACCCCTTGGTGGCCGAGAAGCCGAGCGCCTGCGAGTCGCGCTGCCAGCGCCGAGTGCGGGCGCGATCCTCCCAGCCGATCTGGAGCTCGGCGAGGACGCGGTCGCCGGCGCGCACCGAGAGGGCGCCGCCGCGGGGGCCGCGGGCCATCAGCTTGCGAAACTCCTCGGCGAGCGGCTCGAAGCCGCCCTCGACCGTGCCGCCCGGCGACCCGCTCAGAGCCAGCGGCGCGGCCAGCGGGCCAGGCTGGCGTAATAGCCCAGCGCGAGCAGCACTGCCCCCAGTGGGCGGTGTCCGCGGTCCGTTTCCTTCGCGGTTCTCATCTGAAAGTTCACGGTCGGCATCTGAAGGTTCACCTTCGGCGTCTGAAGCTCGGCTCCTTGCGGGGCTTGCGGGACAGCCCGAAGGAACCGGGTTGACTTACCCGGGCGGGGTGCCTCTGAAACGCGAGTAGCGGGGCCCGCCGGGCCGGGCTAAGCGGCCGTGGGCAGCTTGCCCTGCTCGCTGAGCGAGAGGCGCGTCTTCCGCACGTGCCCGGTCGAGCAGTTGGCGCGCTTGGCGATCACGCCGTCGGGCTCGTTCGGGGAGCGCCGCAGCTCGAACTCGACCAGCGCCTGGCGCCTGGAGGCCCAGCCGTCGCCGCCGGACTTGACCGTGGCCCGCTCGACCGCCTGCTCGCGGCGGCAGTGGAGGCAGAGCCAGCGGCCGCCGCGCCTGGTCCAGCCCTCGGGCCGACGCGGGGACCGCGCCCCGGCGGCGTAGCGGACGGTCACCTCGCAACCAGTGCAGGTCCAGTGCCGCGAACGCGTCGCGCTACGGGTCCTGGGTCGTGTCTTCGTGCTCTTCGGCATGGGTTCCTCCGCGTGTCGAGTGCTGCGTTCGCGAAGGCTGCTGTGAGGCCTGGACTGCGCGAAACAGCTGCAGATGGCCGGTTTCCGCTCCGGCCGCGGTAGGGGCAGGGTAGCAGGCGGCGCCATTCGAGGGCGCGCCAGGCGCCGTTTCGTGCCTGAATTGGGCGTGAAGCTGCGGTTGAAGCCCGCCGCTAGGCGGCGGCGAGGAGAGCTGCCGCGGCGATCACGATTCCGACGATCGCCCCCATCGCGTAGGCGAGGACGAGCCGTCCGCCGCCGATCCGATCGGTCGCAAGCTGGTCGATCAGGCTGCTCATTCGGACCTCTCTTTCTCAGGCCTACGGGGTTAGCTGTCGGGCTCGCGCCGAAAGAGTGCGCTACGGACTCTGTTCCGATTCGCCCCTGGAGCTACCGGCTCCAGTTGGTTCCCCCGCTCGCCGCCCGGGCTGGGCTGCGATTCGGCAGGTGCAGTCGGGAACCCTACCTAGTTGTCCGGAGGGACGCGCCGCAGCGGGCCGGATCCCGAGCCTTTCGTCACCGGCCGTGGCGGAAGTCGGTCCGGTTCCGCCGGAAACAGCGGAATTGTTCACAATCGCGCGATCTCCCCGGCCGCCCGAGGCGATACCAATCCCCGACCCGGGCAGGGACCAGAGATGTCGGCACGCTCGAGCGCGAAATCGACCTGGACGCTGATCGGCGCCCTGATCGCTCTGGTCGGGGCGCTGGCGCTGTGCTTCGACCGCTTCTACAAGGGCGACCTCTATCTCTCGCTGCTCGGGGGCCGCTTCGTCGCCGAGCACGGCTTCGTCCACCACGACCCGTTCCCGACGATCGCCCAGGGCGACGCGTGGCTGAACCAGCAATGGCTCGCCCAGCTCGCCTTCTATGGGGTCTCGGACCTGGTCGGCCTCGCGGGGCTCACGATCGTCTACGCCGCCCTGCTGGCGGCGCCGCTCGCACTCCTGCTCTGGCTCTGCCGCCACAAGGGCTGGCCGATGCTCTTCGCGGTGACCGCGCTCTACTTCCCGGGGCTGCTCGCCGTGATCCACCCGCGCGCGGCCGGATTCACCCTGCTCGCCTTCACCCTGCTCCTCGGCCTCATCTTCCTCGCCTGGCGGACCTGGCCCGAGCAGGGCGCCGACCGCCGCCTCTGGGGCGCGGTGATCGCGATCCTCGGGCTGTTCGCCGTCTGGGCGAACCTGCACGGGGGCTTCGTCGCCGGCCTGCTCCTGATCGCCCTCGTCTCCGCGGGGCTGGCGATCGACCGCTGGCGCGGCCTGCCCAGCGTCTCGCCGGCCCGCGTTGCCGCGCTCGCGGCGCTCGGGGTGCTGGCGGCGCTGACGGTGACCTTCGCGACCCCGCTGGGGAGCGCGATCTGGGAGTACCTGCTCAGCTTCCGCGAGCTCGCCTCGGCGATCTCCCACGCCAGCGAGGAATGGGGCTCGGTCTTCCAATCGCCCCTGGCGACCGCCTACCTCGGGATCGCGGCTGCGTTCGCGGCCTGGATGTGGCTGCGCTCGCCGCGCCCGCGCCGCGCCACCGGGGTCCTGGTCGCGGCCGGGTTCATGGTCTTCGCCGCCCTCTCCCTGCGCAACATCATCTTCATCGGTCCCGCGCTCGCCTTCCAGATCGCCTGGTCGGCGCCCGACCGGTCGATCCACACCCGGGGGATGCGCGCCCCGATCGCGGTCGCCGGATCGGCCGCGCTCGCGGCGGTGGTCGTCTGGGCGGCCGCGCTCGGCCCTCCCAAGGCGGAGTCGCACCTGCGCTCGCCGGTGGTCGAATACGCGCTCGCCCACCCGCCGCAGAACGGCCGCATCCTCACCTACGCGGGGGTCGGCTCCTACATGCTGTGGCGCTCCCCCGGCACGCCGGTGGTGCTGAACGGGTGGCTCGAGCACTTCAGCCGGCCGCAGCTCTCCGACACCTACGGCGTCCTGCGGGGCTGGGCGGCGGACGTCCCCGCCTCGGTCGACCGGCTCCAGGCCGGGGCGGTGATCGTCCATCTCCCCGAGGCGATCCGCCGGCTGGAGCAGCACGGCTTCGTGGCGGAGTTCCGCACCGCCGAGGGCACCTACCTGGTCCGCCGCTAGGGTCGCCGGCCGCGCACCCTGAACTAGCATCGCGGGCCGCGATGGGCCCGCCCCCCGACCAGGTCGCTTCCGCCGAGACGGCGCCGGCCCTGCGCCTCGGCGCGATTCGCCTACCCGCGATCGAGCTTCGCTGGCGCAGCCTGCTCGCGCGGGCGGCACTGGCGGCGATGGTGATCTGCGGCTTCCTGATGGCCGCCGGTGCGGCGGCGCGCGACTACGGCCCGGAGCTTCGGATCGTCGGCGGGCTGCCGGGCTCGATCCGGGGGCCGCTGGAGCTGATCGGCCCGCAGATCAGCGGCACCGACTTCGTTGTCCTCTTCGCAGCGGTCGGGGCCTGCTACCTGGCGGTGCTCGCCCTCGCCGACTCGGTGTCGGTCAGGGCCGGGATCGGGGCGATCGCCGCCCTGCACCTGGTCTTCGCGCTGGCGCCGCCGCTGCTCTCCAGCGACGTCTTCAACTACCTCGGCTACGCCCGGCTCGAGGTCGTGCACGACCTCAACCCCTACGTCCATCCCCTCGCCGTCGCGCCGCAGGACCCGAGCTCCTCGTTCATCGGCTGGCCCTCCCAGACCACCGCCTACGGGCCCCTGTTCACGCTGGCGACGATGCCGCTCGCCCTGCTCGGCTTCACAGCCTCGCTCTGGCTGTTCAAGGCGATCGCCGCCGCGGCCAGCCTCGGCTGCGTGGCGCTGGTCTGGCGCTGCGCGGAGCGGCTCGGCCGCGATCCGCTCCCGGCGGCGCTCTTCTTCGGGCTCAATCCCGTGGTTCTCGTTTTCAGCGTCGGCGGCGCCCACAACGAGGCCCTGATGATGCTGGCGGCCCTGGGCGGGGTCTATCTGCTGCTCGCCGGCCGGGAGGCCGGGGCCGCCGCGATCGTCGGCGCCGCGGCGATCAAGCTCTCGGCGGCGGTGCTGCTGCCCTTCGCCGTGCTCGGCTCGCGGCGCTACGGTTCGCGTGCTGGTCTGGACGATCGCCACCGCGACGGTGGCGGCCACCGTCTCACTGCTCGCCTTCGGGCCCCAGGTGGTCAGTTTCGTCGGGGTGCTGGGCGAAACGCGGGGCCTGGCGACGCCGAACGACGTCCCGGGCGTGATCAACGACCTGCTCGGCCTCGGGCTCTCCACCGCGACGCTGGGGAGGGCCGGGGCCGTGGTGCTGGCGCTGGTCCTGGCCGGGCTGCTGATCCGCGTCCACCGGGGCGGCGACTGGCTCGAGAACGCCGCCTGGGCGACCCTGGCGATGATCGTCACCACCACCTGGCTGCTGCCCTGGTACCTGGTCTGGTTCCTGCCGCTCGCGGCCCTGGCCCGGGCGCCCCACCAGCGGCTCGCCGGCCTGGCGCTGACCGCGCTGGTGGTCGGCCCGCTCCTGCCCCCACTCGCCGGCGCGTAGACCCGGGGGGAGCCGGTCGAGCGCCGGGACAGCGATCGGGGGCGGGCGGGTTCGGCGCTGGGTCGGGACCTGAGGGAGTGCGCCGTGGGCTCCGCTGGGGGGGGGTTGTGAACACAGGGGTTTTCGGAAAATCGGCTTCGCAGCATGCAAATCGCTTGCACCAGATGCATGCGCTTGCACCACGTTCACGTGGTTTTCCGAAAACCCCTGTTACTCCGACCCCCCTCCAACGCACCACGCTCACGTGGCTTCCGAAAACCCCTGCTACTCGACCCCGTCCACCCCACGATGTGGAGCGGCGACCGCAAGACCGGTACTCGGGGGAGAGGTTCAACTGCCCCGGCCCCTCGATCGGGGGAGAGGTTCGACTGCCCGGGCCCTCGAACAGCAATCGGGCGCCATCGACACAGATACGACCGGGCCTTCAGCAAGGGAGCCCACGTTCTCGGCGAGGATGGAACGGACCTCCGCGCGCGCGAGCGCTGGGAGCTGCTCTACCGGACCACGTATACCGTCGCGGTGGGCAGGCGCTTCAAGCGAGTCAGGGAAATGCGGCGTCAGACTCAAGCCGAGGCGTTGGAGCGCGTTCGGCGGCCGAATGGACAGCGGTATTCGCCGGCGTTTCTCTCCCGGATCGAGGCGGGATACGCCAATTCCCCGCTCTACGCCTACATCCATCTCGCCGAGGGCTATGACCTCGACGTGGCGCGGGTGCTCGGGCACGAGGAGCCCGAGAAGCCGGTCGGGGAGGCCGAGATGACGCTGATCCGGTTTCTGCGCCGGCTCGGGATCACCCCCGACGAGGCGATGGCCGGGCTGGCGCGGCGCTTGAGCGGACCGAGGGGCCGCGGCCCGAGTGAAAGAATCGCGCGGATGCGTCAGCTGACCGGGTGCTCCGATCATGCGAGGGCGCTCCGATAGGAGCACCCCTTTTCACGGGGAAGGAGCAACCCGTTGATCAAGCCCGTTGAGCTGGTCGAGCTTGCGCCGGAGCCTCCTTCCGGGCGCGTCTTCGAGCGAACCCTGCTGCCGGGGATCGCCGACGCGAGCGGCGAGGGCCGCTGCCGGCTCGACGCGATCGCGCGCTGGCTGCAGGACATCGCCTACGCCGACCTGGTCGACGCCGGGTTCGACGGCCGCGGGGCCTGGGTGGTGCGCCGCACGCGGATCCGCGCCGAGGCCTTCCCGCGCTTCGGCGAGCAGCTCACCCTGCGCACCTGGTGCAGCGGGCTGGGCCGCTTCTCGGCCGAGCGCCGCACCGCGATTCGCGGGGACTCGGCCCGGGCCGACAGCGTCTCGCTGTGGATCTGCCTCGACCTCGACCGCGGCCGGCCGATGCGCTTTCCGCGGGACTTCATCGACGCCTACTCGGAGAGCGCCGCCGGCCGCGACGCCAACGTACGCCTGCGCCATCCCGAGCCGCCCGACGGCGCCGAGCGCTCGCCCTGGCGCTTCCGCGCGACGGAGATCGACACCGCCGGGCACGTCAACAACTCGCACTACTGGGTGCCGCTGGAGGAGGAGATCGCCGCGGGACCCGAGCCCGCCGAGATCGACGCCGAGCTCGAGTACCGCGACCCGGCCAGGGCCGGTGAGGTGGCCCTGCTGCGGGACGGGCCCGCCCGCTGGATCGCCAGCCGCGGCGGCGCGCTCCACGCCTCGATCGTCACGGCCTGACCTCGGATCTTCGCCCCGGCGGTCGGCGCCACCGTCCTCGAGCCACTCCTCCCGGACGTCGCGGCGCTAGGCGGCCACTCGGGCCCGTTCCCCGTCCGCGGCGCGGGCGTGGTCGGCGATCGCGTCGATCACTCGCGGCCAGACCCCGCGCGGCAGGTCGTGGCCCATCCCCTCGATCTCGATCAGCCTGGCATCCGGGATCGCCTTCGCGGTGGCGCGGCCTCCGGAGGGGCGGATCATCTTGTCGACGGAGCCGTGGATGACCAGGGTGGGGACAGAGATCGTCCGCAGCTGCTCGGTGCGGTCGGCGGAGGCGATGACGGCACCGAGCTGGCGGCCGCCGGCGCGGACGTCGTAGCCGCGGTCGTAGCTGCGGGCGGCGCGCTCCCGGATGTAGGCCTCGTCGCGCTCGAACCCGGTGGAGCCGACCAGCCCGAAGACCTCGGCGGCGCGCTCGACGTAGCCGTCCCGATCGCGCGGCGGCGGCCGCAGCAGGTACTTGTAGACCGAGAGCGCGGGCTGCCCGTGCCAGCGGCTGCCGGTCGTGGACATGATCGAGGTGAGCGAGCGGACCTGCTCGGGGTGCTCGGCCGCGAGCACCTGGCCGATCATCCCGCCCATCGAGGCGCCGACCACATGCGCGGGGGAGAGGTCGAGCTCGCGCAGCAGGTTGGCGGCGTCCCCGGCCATCTCGGAGAGGCTGTACTGCTCCGGGCGGACCCGGCGCCGGACGATCTGGCTCAGGGTGGGCGGCGGGAAGTCGAGATGGGTGGAGCGGCCGATGTCCCGGTTGTCGAAGCGGACGACGTGGAAGCCTCGCCCGGCCAGCTGCTCGCAGAAGTCGTCGTGCCAGGCGATCATCTGGGTCGCCAGGCCCATCACCAGCAGGACCGGGGGGTCGGCGGGATCGCCGATCGTCTCGTAACAGAGGGTGATCCCCCGGCCGACGTCGCAGAACCGCTCGCTCATGAGCCGATGATGCTAGTCGCCTGCGTGCTCACGCCTGAGTGACTTGACGCCGTCCCGGCTCGCAACGGATCTTGCAGGCGTGTTAGCAACTGCTGACACACGGCCGGTCAACGCTCTAGCCTGGCGCAAGCCCGGGCCCCGCCAGGCTCCGGGCGCTGCCGATGCAGACTCCCCGCTCCCACAGCCCGCGCCCCCGCCGGCCGTCGGCGACCGCGCGCGGTCGTGCCGCTGTGCTGATGCTGATGGTGCTCGTGTCCCTCTCCCTCTGGGCCACGGTCGGCGCCCCCGCGCCCGCCCAGGACGCGCAGGGCGAGATCGAGTCGAAGCTCGACGAGCTCGACCGGGTCCAGTCCAGCCAGGGGCCGCTGCGCGAGCAGATCGATCAGATGAACGCCGAGGTCGACCAGCTGATCGGCCAGGAGTCGGAGCTGCGTCAGCAGGAGGCGGCGGTCGAGGAGGAGCTCGCCGCCAAGGAGGCCGAGCTCGACCAGGCGACCGCCGAGCTGAACGCGCAGAAGGCCCGGCTCGCACAGCTCCGGGCCAAGCTCCAGAAGGCGACCGCGGCGCTCGAGCTTCTGCTGGTCGAGATCTACAAGTCCAACGAGCCGGACATCGCCAGCGTCATCGTCCGCTCCTCCGACTGGGGCGACCTGCTGACCCGCACCGAGTACTACGAGCGGATCCAGGACTACGACGAGCAGGTGGTCGAGTCAGTGCGCGGCCTCCGCGACGAGGTCGCCTCCCTGGTCGAGCAGCTCGCGGAGACGCACGCGCGGATCAAGGCGGCCCGCGACGAGGTGCTCGCCAAGGAGAGGCAGCTGGCGAGCGCCCGGACCCAGATCCAGCAGCGGCACGCGGAGCTGAACGCGGCCCGGCGCGAGCGTCAGGGCGTGCTCGAGCAGCTGCTGGAGAAGGAGGAGGCGCTCGAGGAGGACCTCTACAACATCCCGGCGCCGGCGGGCCGCGCGGCGCTGGTCAACGGCGAGGCGATCCCGCCGCCGAACGCCCCGCTGGTGGTGCGAGCGGTGATCGACGCGGCCAACGCGATCAACGACAAGCCCTACGTCTGGGGCGGGGGGCACGGCTCCTTCGAGTCGAGCGGCTACGACTGCTCCGGGGCGGTGAGCTACGCGCTGCACGGCGGCGGGCTGCTCGACAGCCCGATGGACTCGACCGGCTTCACGGCCTACGGCGCCCCCGGCGGCGGCAGCTGGATCACCACCTACGCCTACTCGGGCCACATGTACGCGGTGATCGCCGGGCTGCGCTTCGACACCAGCGACACCGGGGGCAGCGGTCCCCGCTGGCACGAGTCGATGCGCTCCCCCTCGGGCTTCATCGCCCGGCATCCCCCCGGCATGTAGGCCGCGATCCCGGCGCCCCCGGCCTGAGGGGCGATCCCGCCTATCGTGTGGGCAGATGGCGGGCAAGCAAGCCGAGATCGACGAGGATCGTGCGCGCGAGCTGCTGCGCAGCGAGCGGGAGCGGGTGGAGGGCGCGCTCGCGGACCTGGAGCGGGTGCGCGCGGGCGAGCTCTCCGAGATCCAGGTGAGCACCGATCCGGCCGAGGACGCCGAGCTGATCGAGGAGGGCGCGATCGACGAGGCGCTCGAGGGGCGCCTGCGGGCGCAGCTGGAGGCGATCGAGCGGGCCGAGAGGCGGCTCGAGGAGGCCAGCTACGGCCTCTCGGTCGAGAGCGGCGAGCCGATCCCCCGCCAGCGCCTCGAGGCGATTCCCTGGGCCGAGCGGACCGCCAAGGAGCAGGAGGCCTACGAGCGGACCCACGGCCGCCCCTGGTAGGGGCGTCGGGGAGGGGAACGAGTGAGCCGATTGCGGTACATGCCGAGGCCCGGCGCCCGGCTTCTGACCAGACTGCTACAGCGCTCCACCCAGCGGACCTGGCTGCCGCTCCGCTTCCAGCGGCGCTGGCTGGAGACGGTCGCCCGGCTCACCAGGGTGGCGGAGGGCACCGAGGTCACGGCGGAGGAGCTGGGTGGAGTCCCGGCCGAGCGGGTCGCCCCGCCGGGGGCCGAGCGGGACCGGGCGGTGCTCTACCTGCACGGGGGCGCCTACGTCCTCGGCTCGCCCCGCACCCACCGGGGGCTGGCCTCGCAGATCGCCGCCGCGGCCGGTGCGCCGGTGCACGTGCTCGACTACCGGTTGGCGCCCGAGCATCCCTATCCCGCCGCGGTCGAGGACGCGATCGCCGCCTACCGGGCGCTGCTGGAGTCCGGGCTCGAGCCCGGTCGGATCGCGATCATCGGCGACTCCGCCGGCGGCGGGCTGGCGGCGGCGCTCGCGATCCGCCTGCGCGAGGCCGGCGAACCGCAGCCCGCCGGCCTGGTGATGATCGGCGGCTGGTTCGACCTCACCTGCTCGGGACCCTCGACACGCTTCAACGCCCGGCGGGACGCGGGGCTCGCCCGGCCCTGGACGGTCGCCTGCGGCGATCTTTACCGGGCCGGCCGGGACCCCGAGCTGCCGGAGCTCTCGCCGATCCACGCCGACCTCGGCGGCCTGCCTCCGATCTACATCCAGGTCGGGACCGACGACATCCTGCTCAGCGACTCGGAGGAGCTCGCCGAGCGGGCCAGGACGGCCGGGGTCGAGGTCGCGCTGCGGCGCTTCGAGGGGATGTGGCACGACTTCCAGCCCGGCGCGGGGATGCTGCGGGAGGCCGATCAGGCGGTGAGCGAGATCGGGCGCGCGCTCCAGTCGATCTGGGCCGGCAGGCCGCTCGGCGAGCGCGAGGGCGCCGGCGGCGTCGACGCCTCGAGCAACGGCCGGCCCGGCGCGGCCCCGCGTGTCCTGATCGTCGGCGCCGGGTTCGGCGGGATCGGGATGGGCATCACCCTGAAGCGGGCCGGGATCGAGTCGTTCACGATCGTCGAGAAGGGCGACCGCGTCGGCGGCGTCTGGCGCGACAACACCTATCCCGGCGCCGCCTGCGACATCCCCGCGCACCTCTACTCGTACTCGTTCGAGCCGAACCCGGACTGGTCGCGTCGCTATTCGCCCCAGGCCGAGATCCTCGAATACCTGGAGCGGTGCGTCGACCGCTACGGGATCCGGCCCCACCTGCGGTTCGGCACCGAGGTGGCCGCGGCCCAATTCGATCCCAAGGCCGGGGTGTGGCGGGTGACGGACACAGACGGCGAGGAGCTCGAGGCCGAGGTGCTGGTTTCGGCCTGCGGCCAGCTGAGCCGGCCCGCGATCCCCCGGATCGGCGGGCTCGACCGCTTCCGGGGCCCGGTCTTCCACTCCGCCCGCTGGAACCAGGAGGTCGACCTGCGCGACAAGCGGGTGGCGGTGATCGGCACCGGGGCCAGCACGATCCAGATCGTTCCGGCGATCGCGCCCGAGGTGGCCGAGCTGCGGATCTACCAGCGCTCGGCCCCCTATGTGCTGCCGAAGAAGGACCGCGCCTATCGCTCCTGGGAGAAGCGGCTCTTCCGCTGGGCGCCGCTGACCCGGCTGCTGGAGCGCCTCCGGATCTGGCTCGTCTTCGAGCTCCTGATCTCCGGGTTCAACCAGTTCAAGCCGCTCGGCCGGCTCGGCGTGCGCATGTTCGAGCGACAGCTCGCCGAGCAGGTCCCCGACCCGGAGCTCCGCCGCGCGCTGACACCGGACCACGTGATCGGCTGCAAGCGGGTGCTGATCTCGCCGGACTACTACCCGACCCTGGCGCGCGACAACGTCGAACTGGTCGACCACGGGGTGCGGGAGCTGACCCCGACCGGGGTGGTCTCCGAGGACGGGGTCGAGCGGGAGACGGACGTGGTGATCCTCTCGACGGGCTTCGCCTCCAACGACTTCCTGGCGCCGATGAAGATCGAGGGAGAGGGGGGCGTGGACCTGAACGAGGCCTGGCGGCAGGGGGCGGAGGCCTATCTCGGAGTCGCGGTGGCCGGCTTCCCCAACCTCTTCCTGATGTACGGACCCAACACCAACCTCGGCTCCGGCTCGATCATCTACCAGCTGGAGAGCCAGATGAGCTACATCCTGGACGCCGTGCGCACCGTGCAGCGGGCGGGGGGCGGCTCGCTGGCGGTCCGCCGCGAGGTCCAGAGCCGCTTCGCCGAGGAGATGCGGGAGCGGCTGCGGGACTCCGTCTGGATGACCGGCTGCAACAACTGGTACGTGGACGAGCAGGGGCGCAACACCAACAACTGGCCGGGCTTCACCCTCGAGTACCGGCGCCGGACCCGGCGCCTCGACCCCGCCGACTACGAGCTGAGCGGCTCCGCTCGCTAGCCGCCGGCCCGGCGCGGGAGCGGCACCGTGGCGTCGATCTCCACCAGGGCTCCCTTCGGCAGCGCCGCGACCCCGACCGTGGTCCGCGCCGGGAAGGGCTCGGAGAAGAAGCCGGCGTAGACCTCGTTCAGCTCGGCGAAGTGGGCCAGATCGGTGAGGTGGACCCCGATCCGAGCGGCCGCGGCGAGCTCGGTCCCGGCCTCCCGGCAGACGGCGTCGAGGCTCTGCAGGCAGCGGCGCACCTGCTCGGCGATCCCGCCGGCCACCAGCTCACCGGTGGCGGGGTCGAGCGGCACCTGGCCGCTGCAGTAGAGCACGCCGTCGGCGACGATCGCCTGTGAGTAGGGGCCGATCGGCGGGGGCGCCCCCTCGCTCTCCACGGCGCGGCGGCTCTCGGGATCGGACGCGTCCGGGGGTGCCACCGCTGCGAGGCTCAGCCGGTCAGCTCGCCGATCGCCTCGTCGACGGTGGGCCGCACCGGGATCGCCTTGTCCACGCCCATCAGCGAGAGGATGCGCAGGATCTGCTCGCTGTTCGCCGCCACCGCCAGGCGGCCCTCGTCCTCCTGCTCCCGCTGAGCCTCGCGGCCCAGCAGCAGGGCGCGCACCCCGGTGGAGTCGATGAAGCCGCAGTCGGTCAGGTCGACGACCACGCCGGCCGTCGCCTCGTCGATCGCGCTGCTCAGCGCCTCGCGCACCTCCTCCTCGTGCGCGATGTCGATCTCACCCGCGATTCGCACCACCCGGGCGCCCTTGGCGGCGGCCGCGGAGGTGATCTCGAAGCGCGGGACGTCGTCGGTCGGTGTGGCGGACATACGGGAGCCCCCTAGGAGAGGAAACGGAAGTCTAATCGCGGTCGCCGGGACTCGGCGCCGCTAGTCGAGAGCCGTCGATGGCGCATTCAAGAGAGCATCCACCTCTCCCGCCGGGACGGGCTCCGCGAAGTAGAAGCCCTGAGCGTACCCGCAGCCCAGCGCCTGAACGGCCCGCAGCTGATCCTCGGTCTCGACTCCCTCGGCGACTACCCGGATCCCGATCGCATCGGCCATCTCGTTGATCGCGCGAACGATCGCCTCGTGGTCGGCGCTGTCGGCCAGCTTCTCGACGAAGGAGCGGTCGAGCTTGATCGCCGAGAGGGGCAGGCGCGTCAGGTAGCCGAGCGAGGAGAAGCCGATGCCGAAGTCGTCGAGGACGAGGCGGCAGCCCAGCCGCTTCAGCGACGCGAGGGTTCGCTCCAGGGGGGCGGTGTCCTCGAGCAGGGTGCTCTCGGTCAGCTCGAGCCTCAGCGTGGAGGGGTCGATGTCGCTGACCCGCAGCGCCTGCTCGACGTGGCCGGGCAGGGCGGGGTCGGCCAGCTGGCGCGCCGAGAGGTTCACCGCGATCCCGACCGGATGCCCATCGGGATCCCGAGCCTGCCACTCGGCGGCGGCGATGCAGGCCTCCTCGAGCACCCAGCGGCCGATCGGCACGATCAGCCGCGATTCCTCGGCGACCGGGATGAACCCGGCGGGACCGATCAGTCCGCGCTCCGGGTGCTGCCAGCGCAGCAGCGCCTCGAGGGCGATCACGGCGCCGTCGTGCAGCCTGATCACCGGTTGGTAATGGAGCAGCAGCTCCTGGCGCTGGATCGCGCGGCGCAGGTCGTTCTCGATCTGCATGTGCTCCACCACCCGGGAGCGCATCACCTCGTCGAAGATCTCGTAGCCGCCGCGCCCCTTCTCCTTGGCCCGATAAAGCGCCGCGTCGGCATCGCGGATCAGGGACCCCGGGGTCTCGGCGCCGCCGCCGATCGAGATGCCGATGCTGGCGCTGACGAAGTGCTCGCGACGCCGCACGATGAACGGCTTGGTCAGGGCCTCGGCGATCCGCTCGGCCACCCTGATCGCGCCCCGTTCGCTGGAGACGTCCTCGGCGAGGATCGCGAACTCGTCGCCGCCGAAGCGGGCGACGGTGTCGCCGGGCCGAAGCGCCTGCTCGAGCCGGGGGGCGACGGAGGCCAGCAGCTCGTCCCCGGCCGCATGGCCGAGGCTGTCGTTGACCAGCTTGAACTGGTCCAGGTCGAGGAAGAGCACCGCGACCGAGCTGTCGTGGCGGCGGGCCTGCTCGAGCGCGTGCTGGAGCCGGTCGAGGAAGAGGTTGCGGTTGGGAAGCCCGGTGAGCGGGTCGTGGAGCGCCTCGTGCCGGGTGCGCTCCTCGTCCCGGCGGCGCTCGACCGCGTTGGCGAGCACGTTCGCGATCGCCTCCAGGAAGCTGATGTCCTCGACGCTGTAGTCGTGCTTGCGGGTCGAGAGGATGCCGAGCACTCCGTAAGGGGCGTCGCGCCCCTTGATCAGGACCGACACGCCGCTGCGGGCGTCGAGCTGTTCCGCCAGCGGCGACTTGCCGAAGCGGCGCTCGCGATCCCAGTCGGGGACGACCACCGGCGCCCCCGTGGCGAGCGCGTAGCCGGACTGCGAATCGAAGCCCGCCGGGATGGTCGCTGTCCCGATCATCTCGTCGGGGACGCCGACGGCGGCGGCGAGCAGGAACCGCCTGCCGTCCTCCAGCAGCCGCAGGATGCCGGCGAGCTCCACGTCGAGGGCACTGGCGACGATCCGCGCCGCCTCGCGCTCGAGCTCCTCGACCGGGGCTCCCCCGAGGGCGAACTGGCCGAAGCTCGCCACCTGTCGCTGCTGGCGGGTCTGCTGCCGGCTGGTGCGCTCGCTGCGCTGGAGCGCTTCGGCGGTGCCCGCCAGCGCCGCTCGCCGCTCCCCCTGGTTGCGCGCCTCCCAGCCGCTCAGCAGGGCGACGCAGAGCAGCGCGAACCCGCCGAACCCGCTGTAGATGAGGCCGCCGCCTACCCCGAGCGCGACGGCGAGGAAGGCCGCGATGTTCACCACCCCGACCAGGATCGTGGTGCGGAGCGGATAGGAGAGGGAGGCGAAGAGGAAGGGGAGGACTAGCAGCAGCGCGTAGGCGCTGCGCGAGCCTCCGTCGAGTGAGGCGCAGACGGCTAGCAGCGAGATGACTCCGACCGACCAGGCGAGGAAGAAGGCCTCCCGCCGGCGACCGCGGACGATCCGCTCGACCGGCAGCAGCCAGATCAGCGGGACGCTGAGCAGGCCGAGGGCGACCAGGACCATGATCAGCGAGCGGTTCGGCTGATCCCAGGTGACCAGGGCGTAGACCGCGCTGCCCAGGCATACGATCAGGCTGAGAACCATGCCGACGCGGACCGAGGCCAGCCGCAGCTGGATCTCGTGCTCGCCCGCATCGCCGAGATGCGGCGTTCTCTCCACCCGCTGGTCGCTCAAGGTTGCCTTCGCGATCGCTCCGATAGCTTCCCGAAGAGGCTTGCCCCAGCCATCGGCACAAGCGGGGAGGTACTGAAGTCGGATGTATGACAAGCAGGACGTCGAGGCGCTGGAGCGCCAGTTCAATGCCGCCATGGAGGAGGCCGACACCGGCTCCGCCCTGGAGGCGCTGAGGCGCGTCTACGACGAGTTCACCCGCGGCGAGGGGGAGACGCTGGCGGCGCTCCTGCATCCGGAGTTCGAGATCCGCATGGAGACGGTCTTCCTGGACGGCAAGACCTACAAGGGTCTGCGCGGCTTCGGCAACTGGCGGAAGGACATGGCCGAGCTCTTCGAGGAGCAGCGCTTCCAGCCCGTCGGTGTGCGCTTCGCCGGCCACGATCGCTACGTCGTGCTCGGCCGCTTCCACATCAAGGAGAAGGAGAGCGGGGTCGAGCTCGACGTGCCGCTGGCGCACGTCTTCGAGCAGCGCGACCGCAAGGTCGCTCGCTTCACCCCCTATACGGAGATCTCCGAGGCGCTCGCCTCGGTCGGCCTCCGCGTCTGAGCGCCTGGCCCTTCCTCGCTTAGAGGCGTGATCTCCAAGCGCCGCTTCGCATTGGGAAGCAGCTCCGCCGAGCCGTCCCTCTACAAGGAGGGTTGAGAGGTCTTGTGCATTGCTCGAGGACGTCTATTGTCGGGTCATCAAAACGCTGCAGGAGGGAGCGGATGACGCGAGCGATTGATTGCCCGTGCGGCCATCGGCTCGAGGGCAAAGACGACGAGGAGCTCTTTCGCAAGGCGCGCGAGCACGTCGATCGCGACCACCCCGAGATGGAGCGAAGCGACGACGAGCTACGGGCCCGGGTGGCGGCCGACGCCTACGACGTACGGGCCTGACCGTCAGACGGCGCCTTTCTAGAAGCCCCGCTGCGGAGCGGCGGGGGCGGGGGCGGGATCGGAGCCGTCGGGCCCGGCGCTGAAGACGATGCCGCCCTGGGCGTTGAGCGTCCAGCGGAGCTCGCCGTCGAGCGGGCTCCGTTCGAGCGTGACCGCCACCGGGTCGACCTCCTCGCCCGAGCTGTCCTCGGCGCCGTCGAGCAGCCGGTCGATCGCCTCCGGCTCGACCTCGGATAGCGGGAAGGCCTGCTCCGAGAGCGCCCCCGCGCCGATCACCTGGAACTCGGTCTCCGTCAGCTCCCCGTCCGCGTAGATCAGCCCCTGCGTCCGCTCACCCAGGCGGTAGAACTCGGCGCCGCGGTCGGTGACCTGGATCCGCAGCAGCGAGGCGTCCTCGCCGGCCTGCTCGCCGACCGCGCCGACCGCGCGCTGCAATCCCTCGCCGCCGAACAGCTCCTCGCCCGAGGCGCCGTCACCATCGCCGCCGCAGGCGGCGACCGCGGAGGCGAGCGCAGCCACGCAGAGCAGGAATGGAGGTCGCCGGCTCAAGTCTCACTCTCGAATGGACGAATCCTGAGCATATGCAGGCACGAGGGATCGCGGTTTGAGCGGGAGAGGGAAGCTGGTCGGGGGGCTGGTTCGGCGCCTGCGCTGGGACCTGGGCAGCGAGGAGGCGGATCTCAACTCGCACGACCCGGCCACGATGGCCCGCACCTTCATCTACCTCTACGGGGTCGGCGGCTGCCTGGTGCTGCTCACCCTGGTGCTCCCTCACGCCGAGGACGGCTCGCCTCCCGGGATCGCCGGACCGGCGATCGGCGCGATCCTCGTCGCGATCCTGATCGGCGTCGCCTTCGACCGGACACCGCGATGGGTGTTCATGGCGCTTCCCCCGCTCGGGACGGCCCTGGTCAGCCTCGTCCTCCATTCCTCGGGGGCCACCTCGATCAGCGTCTACGCCGGCTTCTACTTCTGGGTGGCGCTCTCGGCCTTCTCCTTCTTCAGGCTGCGGGTCGGGCTCCTCAACCTGGTCTGGGTGGGAATCGCCTACGCCGCGGTGCTCGCCGCCTCCTCGGGTGCGCAGCTGGTCGAGCTTCGCTGGCTGCTGGTGGTGGGCACGGTGTCGGTCGCCGGCCTGGTGATGGCGGCGCTGCGCGCGCGGGTGGAGCGGCTCGTCCACGGCCTCCGCCGCCGCTCGCGCAAGCAGCAGAAGGTCGCCGAGCTGGGCAGGCGCGCCGCCGCCGGCGCGGACCTCCCCGAGCTCAATTCGCTCGCGGCCCGGGCGGTGACCGAGGCCCTCGAGATCGAGCACGCCGCCGTGTTGCATGCAGCGCCGGGCGGCGAGGAGCTGCTCCTCAACGCGAGCGAGGGGTGGGGCGAGGAGACGGTGGGTGGGGCGACGGTCACAGGAGAGGACCCGCTGCTGCGGCAAGCGCTGCGCTCGGCCAAGCCGGTGTCCCTGCACGGCTACGGCGAGCGGCTGGAGGGCGAGCGCGGCTACAGCGGGCCCCTGCTGCGCATCTCGAGCGCACTCGCCGTCTCGATCCCGGGATCGGGCGAGCGCTTCGGGGTGCTCGCCGCCTACAGCCCCGCGCCCCGCAGCTTCAGCGAGACCGATGCGGACTTCCTCGAGGCGGTCGCCCGCGTCCTCGGCGAGGCGATCGAGCGGCGGCGCAGCGAGGAAGAGATGGAGCGCCGCGCGCTTCACGACGAGCTCACCGGTCGCCCCAACCGCACGCTGTTCATCGATCGGCTCGGCGAGGCGATGATCCGCAGCCACGGCCACGGAGGCGACTCGCTGGTCGCCGTCCTGGTGGTGGACATAGACGACTTCAAGCTGATCAACGATGGCTACGGGATGAACGCCGGCGACGAGCTGCTCAAGGCGTTCGGTCCGCGGCTGCGGGAGGGCCTGGTGATGACCGACACCGTGGCGCGGCTCGGGGCCGACGAGTTCGCCGTGCTCTGCGAGGGGGTCGCCGGGGAGAAGCAGGCCATGGAGATCGCGGAGAGGCTGATCACGGCGATCTCCGCGCCCTTCCGGATCGCCGACGCCAGCTATCGAGTCAGCGCCAGCATCGGCATCTCGCTCTCGACCGGCACCGCCGGCCCCGACCAGCTGATCGCCCACGCGGATGCCGCGATGACGGTCGCGAAGGAGCGGAGCCGGGGCCGCTACGAGTTCTTCGACAACGAGCTGAGGGACAAGGTGCGCCTGCGCCTCCAGTTCGAGAGCGCGCTCCGCGCGGCGCCGGAGGGGGACCAGCTCCACCTGGTGGCGCAGCCGATCGTCTCGCTGCCCGCCCATCAGTTCGTCGGGTCCGAGGTGCTGCTCCGCTGGCGCCACCCCGACCTCGGACCGGTCTCGCCCGCCGAGTTCATCCCGATCGCCGAAGAGACCGGCGCGATCGTCCCGATCGGCGACTGGGTACTGGAGGAGGCATTCCGGCTGGCGGCGCGGCTCCGATCGCAGCCCCGCTCACGGATGCTCCTGCCTCTGCACGTGAACATCTCGGCCCGGCAGCTCGCCCAGACGGACTTCAACGCCAATGTCAGGGAGAAGCTGGCACGGACCGGCGCCAGAATCAGGGACGTCGCCTTCGAGATCACCGAGCACGCGCTGCTCGACAACTCCTCCGGCACCATCGAGAGGCTGCAGGAGCTGCAGGAGATGGGGGTCCTGATCGTGCTCGATGACTTCGGCACGGGGTACTCGTCGCTCAGCAACCTGAAGAACTTCCCCCTCGATACGGTCAAGGTGGATCGGCTCTTCGTCGCCAACCTGATCACCGAGCCGAAGGACGAGGCGATCGTCGCCGCGGTGATCGGGATGGCGGATGCCTTCGCGCTCGACGTCGTCGCCGAGGGGATAGAGACGGTCGATCAGGCCCAGCGCCTGGCGCAGCTCGGCTGCCGCTTCGGTCAGGGCTTCCTGTTCGGGCGCCCCGTCCCTCCCGACGAGCTGGTGGTGTCGTTGCGCGAGGCCGCTCAGGGCGAGCTCGAGGTTCCGTCGTCGAGCCCGAGCGCCCTCAGGGCCTCCTCCCTGGACGCGTAGACGTCGAGGCGGACCGCCCGGTTTCCGCGGGCGGTCCAGACCTGTACGAGCTCGAAGAAGGTCTCCTCGCCGCTGCCCTTCGCGCGGCCGCCGAGGCGCACCGGGACGACGATCCGGTCGCCGGCGTCGATGAACTCGTGCGGCTCCGCGCCGAAGCCGTCGAACTCGCTCTCGAAGACCGATAGCGCCTCGCGAACCCCGGCGTGCCCCTGATACACGCGGGGCTCACGCGCGAACTCCTCCCACATCCTCCACTCGATCTCGGGGTCGAAGAAGTCGAGGATCGCCTCGACGCCTCCCGCGTTGTAGGCGGCATAGGCGCGACGGGCGATCTCCAGGTTCTGCTCGGACAATCTCGGAAGCCCCGGGGCCCCGGCGGGACCCTCTCACCGGTGGCTCCGGCCGGCGACCATACCGGCCCCGGAAGCGGTGACCGGATCATCCCGATTGATTCGAGCCTCAGCGGGTACGCGTTTCCCATGGCGTCCTCGGACCGAGACAGCGTCAGCGTCGAGGAGGCTCGCCGGCAGATCGCGGGCGAGGGGGCACAGGCGATCGACATCCGCGGCGAGCATGCCTGGCGCGAGGGCCATGTCCCGGGTGCCCTGCTGATCACGCGGGAGCAGCTCGAAACGAAGATTGAGGAGATCCCGGATGAGGGCCCGGTCTTCGTCGTCGCGGACGAGGGCGGGGAGGAAGTCGCGGCCACGCTCCGGGAGCGCGGCTACGACGCGGCCGCGATCGAGGGCGGCATGGACGCCTGGAAGGGCGCCGACTTCACCCTGCAGCCCTCGGAGGACCCGGACCTGCCGGAGCGCTAGCTGGAGTTCTCGCGCGGGCCGGACCTCTCGCGGCGGCCGCGCAGGTTGGCGACCAGCAGGACGACGACGACGGCCCCGACCGGGACCGCGAACACCGCCAGGTCGATCAGGACGTGGCCGGCGTGGGCGACCATTCCTCGTCCACCTTCTTCGCCGGTCCGACGCCCGCCGGCTCGGCGCTCTCGTCCGGGGGCCCGCCGCCCAGCCGCTCCAGCCTGGCCAGACCCCAGGCGACCAGGGCGATCAACCCGAAGGAGAGGGCGCCGACGAACAGGTAGGCGGCCAGGGTGAGCCAGCCGGGCACGTCGTCCTTCAGCTCGCGCTGCAGGTTCTCCTTGTCGAGCACGAACTCCCGGGTCATGGTCGGCTGCGCCGGCACCTCCTCGGCCGGGATGGCCGAGTCCTCGGGCATGAAGATCGGCAGCCCCGCGATCCTGCGTCCCTCGTGCAGCCGGAGGGTCGTCTTCCAGTTGCCGTCCACCGGGATCGGCTCGGCGATTCGGTAGGTCCCGGGCCCCACCTCCTCGAGCTGCTGGACGATGCTCGGATCGCCGCCCTGCCAGCTGGTCGCCTGGAACCACCAGGCTCCCTCGGCGGCATCCGGTGGGTCCAGCCGGACGATGCCGGTGACGGCGCGCTGGCCCCCGTTGATGCCGGCCTCGGTCTCCGAGAGCTGGAAGCTGGCGCTGACCGGGCTCCCCTTCTCGGCGGGGATCGCGAAGGCGACCACGGCGACGCCGAGCGCGGCGGCGAGGGGCACCGAGGCGCGGGGCATCCGCTCGGTCCGCACGACGCCTGGGGTGAGGGTGCGCCCGACGAAACCGCCGACGACGCCGCCGGCCAGCGCGGCGAGGAAGCCGAGGATCGCCCCCTCTGGGAAGAGGGAGGCGGGCCACTCGTTGACGACCCAGCCCTGGTTCCAGGCCCACTCGCCCGCCAGGCCGATCGTGCCGATGCCGAGGCCGCAGAGGGCGCCGAAGCCGATCGGGCGCTCGGCGGCGGGGCGGCCGCGGAGCCAGAGGAAGCCGATCGCCTCGACCACCAGGGCCTCGGCCAGATAGAGCGGGAAGCTGGGGACGGTCTGGTCGAAGAGCGGCCCGACCAGCAGCGCCAGCAGCCCCCGGATCGCGCCGAAGACCAGCACCGCGGCGAGCGCGCCTCCGGGGCCGATGCGGATCCGCGCGGCGACCAGCGCGACCCCCGCCGCCAGCATGATCAGGATCGGCTGCAGCAGCAGCGAGAACTGCGGGACCGAGAAGTCGAACTCCGCCTGGAAGGTGGAGAGGGCGACCAGGAAGGCGCCCGCCAGGATGGTCTCGCGGGCGCGGGTCCACCAGGGGAGCGGCCTGCCGGCGGCGCGGCGCTCCTCGTCACCCTCGACGTGAAGCGCCCAGGCGCCCAGCACCGAGAGCGAGGCGCCGCCGATCAGCATCAGGTGGGTTGGCCCCCACAGCGTCACGTCCTGGCCGAAGATCCGGTGCCAGACGTCGTCGAGGGGGAAGGCGGAAAGCGAGGCGGCGCCGCAGACCGCGATGATCAGCGCGCCGACCGGCACGTGCCATCCCGGCGCGATCTCGAGCGAGGTCCGGGTCCGTTTCCGCGGCAGCGCCATTCCCAGCACCCCTGCGAGCAACACCCCGAACAGCCCGGCGAGGATGAAGTAGTGGGCCGGGTTGGCGAGCGGCCCGGGGTCGCGCCCATCGTCGATGTGCAGGGAGATGTCCCAGTACATCCCGAAGACGGCGATCAGCAGGGTGACGGCGAGGAAGGTCCCCGGCAGGGCGGCCCAGCCCGGCAGCCGGGTGACCCGCTCGGCGAGATCGGCGAGCTTCCCGGGGAGCGGGAAGCGGCCCGCCTTGTAGAGCAGCAGCGGCCCCAGCAGCACCACGGTGACGATCGCGGCGGCGATCGTGACGATGATCGCCTCGCCCGTCTCAGCGCCGCCGGCGGGGGCGTCCTCGGCCTGGGCGAGCAGGGGGATGTGGGCGAGCCCGCTCACCCGGCCGGCGCGGTTCGCGAGGGCTGCTCCGGCGCGGGTAGCTCCTCTTGGTCCGGCCCGCCCCGGAGCCGTTCGCGCACCTGCTCGAGGTCGTACTCGAAGGGCTCGGTCTGCTCGACGAAGGCGGTCAGCTGGCGCACGATCCGGTCGGGCGCGTCGAGCATCGGCCAGTGCCCGGAGCCAGCGATCTCCACGTAGCGGCTCTTCGGCACGATCCGGTGGGCTTTGCGGCCGTGCTCGACCGGGATGATCGGATCGTCGCTGCCCCAGATGAACAGGGTGGGCATCTGGTCGGCGAGGTAGACGCGGTCGAGGGCGGAGACGCGCTGGCCGTCGGAGTCGATGCAGGAGCGCATCGTGTGGATGAAGGCCTCGCGGGCCCCCTCCTCGGCGAGCGAGGCGTAGCCCCGCGCGAACTCGCCGAGGTCGGGTCCCGCCTCGAGCCCGAGCTTGCCCGCGACGGTGGCGATCGCCTCACCGGCGCGCACCGACCACTCGCGGGCGAGCAGCGGCATCACCCATTCACTTCCCGGCAGCACCGCGGCGCGCAGCAGCGGATGCACCTCCCGCCCGAGCCCGCCGGACGAGATCAGCGCCATCCGCTCCACGTACTCGGGGAAGAGATAGGAGAACTGCATCGCGATCCCGCCGCCGAAGGAGTGGCCAACGACGGTCCCACGCTCGAAGCCGAGCACGGCGAGCAGGTCCCTGATCCCGGCGGCGTAGGCCCCGAGCGAGTAGTCGCCGCGGGGCTTCGCGGAGCGCCCGTGGCCGAGCATGTCGGGGGCGATCACCGTGTAGCGCTCGGCGAGCCGCGGCATCACCGCGCGCCAGGCGTCCGAGGTGGAGGTGACCCCGTGCAGCAGCACCAGCAGCGGGCCGGACCCCGCCGCCTGGAAGCCGACCTTGTGGCCGTGCAGCTCGATCTCCTCGTATGACTCGAGGGCTGCCACTTCCCTAGACATCAGCTGCGCCTCCATCCCGGTGCTCATACCCAGGCTGCAGCTATTTGATCTGCATTCCGGAGATCGCGCGCGAGATCACCAAACGCTGGATCTCCGAGGTGCCCTCGAAGATCGTCCAGATCTTGGCGTCCCGGTGCATGCGCTCGACCGGGAACTCCCGCGAGTAGCCGTTGCCGCCGAGGATCTGGATCGCGCGCTCGGTCACCCAGACGGCGACCTCGCCGGACTTCAGCTTCGACATCGAGCCCTCGGCGGCCTCGAAGTCCTTGCCGGCGCGGCCCATCCAGGCGGCCCGGTGAACGAGCAGCCTGGCGGCGTCGATCTCCATCTTCATGTCGGCGAGGTCGAAGGCGATCGCCTGGTTCTCGATGATCTTGCGGCCGAACGCCTCGCGCTCCTTGGCGTAGTCGAGCGCGTACTCGTAGGCCGCGCGGGCGATGCCGACCGCCTGCGCCGCGACCGTCGGCCGCGAGAGCTCGAAGGTCTTCATCGCCGCCTGACCCTTGGCGCTCTTGCCCTCGCGTGCCTTGGCGAGGCGCTCGTCGAGCTTCTCCTTGCCGCCGAGCAGACAGGAACCGGGCACCCTGACGTCGTCGAAGTGGACGTCGGCCGTGTGGCTGGCGCGGATCCCGTGCTTCAGCACCTTGGCCCCCTGCTCGCAGCCCTTGGTGCCGGGCGGGACGACGAAGGCGGCGTGGCCGCGGGCGCCCAGCTCGCGGTCCACCGAGGCGATCACGACATGGACGTCTGCGATGCCCCCGTTGGTCGCCCAGGCCTTCTGGCCGTTGATCACCCACTCGTCGTTGGCCTCGTCGTACTTGGCCGTGGTCCGGTAAGCCGAGACGTCCGAGCCGGCGTCCGGCTCCGAGGCGCAGAAGGCGGCGACCTTGACGTCCTCGGGGGTGCCGAAACACTGCGGGACCCACTCGACCATCTGCTCGGGGGTGCCGGAGCCGTAGATCCCGGCCACCGCGAGGGTGGTGCCGAAGATCGCCATGCCGATCCCCGCGTCGCCCCAGAAGAGCTCCTCGTTGACGATCGGGAAGGTGAGCCCGGAGGGATCGGCCCAGAACTGCGCGATCGACTCGAACCCGTAGAGGCCGATCTTGGCGGCCTCCTCGACGATCGGCCAGGGGAACTCCTCCTTCTCGTCCCATTCGTGCGCGGCGGGCCGCACCACCTGCTCGGCGAAGCCGTGCGCCCAGTCGCGGATGTCCTGCTGGTCCTGGGAGAGCTCCATCGAGAACGGGCTCTCCGAGACCTCGATCCCGAGGCCCTCGCTCAGCTGCTCGACGTCAGCGGCGCCGTTCTCCTCGGCGGTTGTCTTGTCCTTGGTGGCCATGCTCTCTGAGTCTCCTTTGTCTCCGCCTAGGCGGTCGGAATTCGGAAGAAGGAGGTGAGCCGGCTGGCGAGCATCACGTCGCCCTCCAGCTTCAGCTTGCCGGTCATGAACAGGGTCGGCCCCGAGGCCTTGTTGGCGGCGAGCTTCAGGAAGTCCACCGGCCCGACCTTGATCGTCACGTTCGGATCTCGCCCCGGATCGTCCGAGGCGGTGCACCTGCCGTCCTCGAAGACCACCTGGTAGTGGTCGTAGCCCCCGCCCTGGTCCTCGGGGCGGTCGAGGATCTTGAAGTGGACGACGGCGTTCGTGCCGCCGATCTTCTCGGGCTCCACGTGGTCGGCCATGCGACCGAAGATCTGGTCGAGCACCTGCTTGCGCTGCGGCCCGTTGATCACCGCCGCGATCTCCTCGTCCGAGGACTCGGCGATCAGCTGGGCGAAGTGCTCGGGCTCGACCTGCTTGAGGTTGGCGACCGCCTGCTCCGCGTCCGGCATCTCTCAGCCTCCTTTCTGCACCGGGGCCCGCCGGCCCCGGGGTGGGGGCACAGCGCCTCCCGGCGCCTGGACTTGCTACCCACAGTAGCAAATTGCTACCCTCAGTAGGAATGACTCAAACGCGAGCTCCCTCACAGAAGCGGCCGCGTGCGGCACACCTCGGCCCGGAGCGGCGCCGGCCGCAGGTGCTCGACGCGGCGCTCGAGCTCTTCCTGGAGCGCGGCTACGAGGGCACCTCGATGGCCGGGATCGCCGAGGCCGCGGGGGTGACCAAGCCGGTCGTGTACGCCTGCTTCCCCGGCAAGGAGGAGCTGTTTCGCGCCCTGCTGCGGCGCGAGGAGGAGCGCATCCTCGGCGAGATCCAGGCTGCCTTCGAGAGCGCCGACCTGAGCGATCCCGAGGCCACCCTGGTCGAGGGCTACACGGCGTTCCTGGGGGCGGTGGCGGCCTCGCCGGAGGTCTACCGGCTGGTCTTCCTGGGGGAGGGAGGCGGCAACATGGCGGTCGCCCGCCGCATCCAGCGCGGCCGCGCCGCCCAGGTGGACGCCCTCTCGGTGCTCGCCCGCGGCTGGCTGGAGCAGCGGCGGAACGGCGCCCCCCGCGAGGCCGACCTCGATGCGACCGCCCGGCTGCTGGCCAACGCGATCGCCGGGCTGGCCGAGGCCGGCGCCCGGCTGCTGCTCTCCGGCGTAGACGAGTGGACGCCCGAGTCGCTCGGGCCCGAGCTCGGCCGGCTCGCCGCCGGCGCCCAGGCCGCCGTCTGACACCACCCCTCCTCGCTCCCACTCGCCGGTGCGATGATCCGGGCGATGAAGGTTCACGCCATCGAGACGGGAAAGGTCGCTGTCCACGAGCGCCAGCGCGAGGGCTCGGGCCCAGGCCCCTTTCGCCTCGGCCTACGCGCATGGGTGGATGAGAGCGAGGAGGCGGGGCCGGCGATGCGCCGCCTGGGCTTGGATCCGTCAGACGTGCGCTGGGTGGTGATGACGCATCTGCACACCGATCACGCTGGCGGGCTCGGTCACTTCCCGGAGAGCGAATTTCTCGTCTCCCGGATCGAGTTGAAGGCGGCTTCGGGGACGCTGGGAAGGATGCGCGGGTTCCTGCCGAACCGCTGGCCGGTGTGGTTCCACCCCAGAGAGGTTGATTTCCCCGAGGAGCCCCTCGGCCCGTTTCCGCAAAGCCTCGCTCTTACCGATGCGGGTGACGTTCACCTCGTCTCCACCCCCGGGCACACCGCGGGCCACCTGTCGGTGGTGGTTCAGGAGGAAGAGGCTGCCCTCTTCTTCGCCGGCGATACCTCGTATAGCGAAGAGCTGATGCTGCGGGGAGCGGTGGACGGCGTTTCTCCCGACGCCTCCGCTTCAGCGGCGACCCTGGAGCGGATTCAGGAATTCGCCTCAGAGCGCCCGACCGTCTATCTGCCTGCCCATGATCCGGCGTCCGCCGAGCGTCTCGCGGCACGCGAGGCGGCGGCTACTTAAGCTGCGGCGAAAGCTTCCCGCGATGAAGGAGGTGTCGGATGTCGGTCGCAGCCTCGCTGAAGGAGTTCCAGGAGACGGAGGGCGGCGAGTCGTTCCGCCTGCAGCACTCGAAGATGCTGAAGGTCGAGCTGGGGGACGAGACGATCCAGGCGAAGCTCGGCTCGATGGTCGCCTATCAGGGTGAGGTCAAGTTCGAGCACGCCGGCTCCGGCGGGCTCGCTCGGATGGCGAAGAAGGCGGTGACCGGCGAGGGTGCGGAGCTGATGAAGATCTCCGGTACCGGCGAGGTCTTCCTCGCCGACCTGGCGCAGGACATCCAGCTGCTCAAGCTCGAGGATGAGGCGATCACGGTGAACGGCGCCAACCTGCTCGCCTTCGATGCGGAGATCGACTGGGACATCAAGCGGGTCGAGGGTGTCTCCGGGATGCTCGGCGGCGGCCTCTACAACACCCACCTCGAGGGCTCGGGCCACGTCGCGGTGATCTCCGACGGGACGCCGGTGCTGCTCGAGATCGACGGCGAGGACACCTTCGCCGATCCGCAGGCCGCGATCACCTGGTCCCAGGGCCTGGAGACGTCGGTGAAGACCGACGTCAGCGTCAAGAACCTGATCGGCCGGGGCTCCGGCGAGAGCTTCCAGATGGCGTTTACGGGCAAGGGCTGGCTGCTGATCCAGCCCTCCGAGGGCAGGGTGGCGGCGCCCTCACAGGCCGGAGGGTCGGGAGCGGGCGCGGGGGGAACGCTCGGGAAGATCCTCGGCGGCTAGGCGGAGTCGCTCAGCGGCGGTTCCGATCGTGAGATGATCGCCTCGATGCGACCACCGGCGGCGGCCGCTGTGCTCGTCCTCGCCCTGGCGGTGGGGGCCTGCGGCGACGACGACTCGACCACCACGGTGACCGAGACCGCCACCCCGACCGGGACGGCGGAGACGACCGAGACCGCCGCCGCCGGGCCCCGGGGCGAGCTGACCACGAC
>JBOGZI010000043.1:0-8009 GCA_050697275.1 Solirubrobacterales bacterium
GGCGACGGCCGCTGACTCGGCCGGCGGGGCGAAGGCGCCGGCGGCGGGACCGAAGGTCGAGCCCGGCTCGCCCGGGCTCCCGGACGGCTATGAGGTGGCCAAGGGCGGGGGCGTCGGCGTTGAGCTGACCGATCCGATTGGCAACCGCTACCGCTACGAGGGCCTCAAGAAGCTCTCCCCCGAGCTCCGGCCCGGCACCCAGCTCGAGGGCGGCCAGGTCCTCGGCCCCCTGGAGGCGAAGAAGCCGATGGTCTTCTCGTTGACGGCGGCCGGCGGCGCTCAGATCGATCCTCGCCCGATGGTCGACGGCTACCGCCTCCAGGAGGCCGCCGACTACTTCCACGCGGTCGAGCCGATCGGAGGCAACCCCTTCCTGCCCGACACCCAGGCGCTGGCCGGGAAGATCATCGCCGGCAACCAGGCCCAGCTCTCCCAGCAGGTCGTCGCCGACCCGGGCATCTCGATCTATGCCTGCGGCCGCCAGGACGTCGAGCAGGGGAAGATCGACACCCGGATCCTCGGAGCGCTGCTCTATCTGCGCCGCGCCGGCCTCACCCTGACCGTCACCTCGCTCAACTGCGGCCACAGCTTCTACACCGCCGGCGGATCGATCAGCGCCCACAGCTACGGGGCCGCGGTTGACATCGCCGCCTTCAACGGCGAGCCGGTGCTCGGCCACCAGGGGCCCGGCTCGCTGACCGAGTATGCGATCCGCCTCTTGATGCAGCTCGAGGGCGAGGCCCGGCCCAACCAGCTGATCTCGCTGATGTCGCTGGGCGGCCCATCCTTCGCCCTCGGCGACCATGCCGACCACCTCCACGTCGGCTTCCCGTTCTCGACGGCGCTGGGGCTGGGCCGAAGCGGCGACGCGCTGGGCGGACTCCAGTTCGGTGGCGGCGCGGGCGCCCAGGGGCTCGGCACCCCCCAAAAGGGCCCGGCGGCGAAGAAGAACGAGCAGCGCCTCTCCGAGCGGCTTGGCAAGGTCCGGAATCCCGAGGTGCCCTCGACGGCATCGCCCGGCGCCCCGAGGGTCAGAGGCGAGGGCGAGCGCCGCTCCGAGCGCCGTGCCGCGTCCACCAGTGACCTCCACGAGGGGGGCTCGCTCGAGCTCTCGCCCGCGTCCTCTGGGGCCGAGATGGTCGCCGTCGACATCCCTGCGGGCGCCAAGGGCGAGGCCTACGGGATCGGCCTGGTGGACGGCGCGGCGCACGGCTGGGCGGATCGTCAGGTCGTGGTGCTCGCCGCCAAGGACGGGGCCTGGAGGGTGATCGGTCCTCCGGTGGACCAGGCGGGCAAGGCCGCCAACCCGAAGCTGAGCGAGCTCGCCACCGCGGCCGGGGGCGAGGGTTACGCGGTCGGCAAGGACGGTGCGGTCGTCCACCTGCGCGGCGAGAACCCGCCGCGCCTGATCAGCTCGCCGGTCAAGTCGGATCTCAAAGACGTCGATGTGGCCGTGATCGGCGGCCGGCCGGTTGGGTTCGCCGCTGCCGGCGATGATGCCGTGCTTCGCCTCAGTGGCGGCCAGGCCAGGCGACAGCCGACCAACCCTGCCCAGGCCACCATCGATGCGGTGACGCTCGGCGGCGCGGAGCCCGTCGCAGTCGGCTCCGGTGCCGCCGGGCGCCCCACCGTCTTCAAGCAGGCCGGCGGCGCTTGGCGGCCCATCCCGCTGGATCTCGGCCTCGCTCCGGGCTCGACGGCGACCCTCGAAGCCGTGGCCGCATCGGGCAGCGAGGTCTGGGTCGGCGGGTCGCTGGCCGAGTCCCCGGGCACACCGCTCGAGGTCCCCTTCGTCGCCCACCAGGGCGCCGGCGGCGGCTGGCAGACCTTCTGTTCGATCAATCCCGCCCTCAGCGTGGTCGAGGAGCTCGGCCAGCCGAGCAGCGGGCCTTGCGACCAGGGGCTGCCCTCGAGCTCACCGGGCGCGAGGGTTACGGCGATCGCCCTCACCGCCGACGGCCCGATCGCCGCCTCCGGCTCCTACCTCGTCCCGCTCAACCCGGGCTCCAAGCTGCGGGCGACGGCGGCGTCCGGACCGATCACGGATCTGGCCACTGATCTCTCCCGTACCCGAGGGTTCGCATTGCGGGCCCAGGGAGGCCTGGTTCGGATCGGTCCGGAGGCCGCCGCTCCCGAGAGCGTCGGCGTCCAGGAGCTGCCGCTGGGCAACGCCCGGCCGGTGGTGGTCGCCGCGACCAAGGAGGGCCGGGCGATCGCGCTCGGTGCCGGCCAGAGCGCGGTGCGCGGCGAGGACGGCTGGCAGCTCGGGCAGCCGACGGGGCTCGCCGTCCGCGACGTCGCCTGGAGCGACGAGGAGACGGCCTGGGCGATCGACGAGCTCGGCACCCCGCTGACCCTCACCGACGAGGGTTGGGTCTCCCCCGGCGAGGATGACTCCGCCCGCGAGGAGCGCGCCGAGCTGGTGGCCAAGCTCGGCGGATTCCCCCTCTCACCGCCAGGCTCCAAGGGCGAGCAGCAGGGCCTGCGGGCGCTGGCCTTCACGCCGGAGGGCCTCGGGTTCGCCGCCGGCGGCGGCAGCCTCAGCTTCCACGGCGCCGAGAGCGGGTGGCACCGACTCGACTCCGAGGCGAGCTTCAACGACGTCGCCGCGGGGCCCGGTGCCGCGATCGCCGTCGGCGAGGGCGCGGCGCTGCTCGACTTGCGCGACCAGCACTCCGGGGTCAGCGAGACCGCCAAGCAGCTGGCCCAGGGCGCCGATCTGACCGCCGCGTCGGTTCTCGACGACGGGACGATGCTCGCCGCCGGGTCCGGGGTGGTCCTCGCCCGTGACGCCGGCGCCGATGACTGGGCGACCGTCGAGCTGCCACCGCTCGGGCTGCCGGTGAGCGGCCTCGCCGGGGTCCGCGGAGGGGATGGAGAGCTCAGCGTCTTCACCCTGGTCGATACCGGCGGCGGTCATCTCGTCCTGCTGCGCGGCGAGGGCGGCAGCTGGCGGACCGTCGGTCTGCCCGACGGCGTCACGCCCTCCGACATGGCCCCGGTCCCGGAGTCAGGCTCGCTGCTGCTCGGCGGAGACCGGACGGGCCGGGCCGTGGCGATCGATCTCGATCCAGACGGCGGTGGCGAGAAGACCGACGCCGCGGCAACCGGCGCGCAGGGCGAAGGCGGCGGCCATACTCGGAAGGGGAAGAAGTGATGGCGCCGGTGGCACGCAGAGCGATCCTGGCCATGGCCCTGCTGGGGACTGCGCTGGCGCCCGCAACGACCGAGGCAAACCACCAGGCCGGCTGGCAAGTGGCCGGCGCCGCGGTGCCCGCCTCGGTCGATCTCACCGAGGTCGCGGCCTTCGGCGCGACGGGAGTGGTCGTGGCCGTCGGCCGCGACGACGGCGCCGACGCCAGGATCTTCCGCCGCGGCGGCGACGGGACCTGGGTCGAGGATCTGATCTCCCTGCCGGGGGCCACTGAGAGCGACCTCGTCGACGTCGACCTGAGCCAGGGCGCCGCCTGGGCGGTCGGCACCTACGTGGACGGCGGCGGAGCCCACCCGCTCACGCTGCGGGTCGAGGGAGGCGCGTCCGCGCTGGCGAGCGGGTCCCAGGCCACCTGGTCCCAGCCGGCGGAGACGCTCCCGGACGGAGTCGTGCCCAGCGCCGTCGGCCTGCGCGTCACCGACGGCCTGATCGGGACCACGGCGGGCACGGTCTATCCGTTCCACGACGCCGCCCCCGGCTGCACCAACCCGGCCACGACCGACTGCATCGACCCGGCTGTCAGCCCCGCCGCGTCCGCGGCCGGCCCGATCAACGCGATCGCCCACTACGACGCCGGCAGGGCCTACACGGCCGGCGACGTGCAGCCCGGCGGGGGTCCGGAGCGCATCCACAAGATCGATATGGCGCAGGAGCTTCCCCCGGCGCAGATGGTCCCGGTGGGAATGGGTCCCAGCGACCCCGACCACGACCTGGTCGGCGTCGGCGCCGCCTCGGAGAGCGAGGCGATGGCGATCGAGGAGAACGCCGACGGCGCCACCGACCCGGCCCTCTGGGCGCCCGCGAGCGGGATCTGGACACGCGATGCCGCGGCGGTCGCCTTCACCGCCGATTCCCGGCCGCTCGACCTCTCGCTGCGCAAGGTGAACGACGTCGTCACGCGAGCCGCCGCCGGCGAGCACGCCGGCGCCGGCGCCGTCTGGAGACGGACCGGCGGCGCGGCCTGGACGCGGGAAAGCACGCTCGACGAGGGCCAGCCGCTGAGCGACGAGCCGCTGAATGGCGTCGCGGTGGTCGACTCGACTCATATCTGGGCGGTCGGCGACGGCGGCGCGGTCGTCCGCTACGGGCCGCTGCCCGACCCGCCGACCACCTCGATCGACTCCGGCCCGATCGGTGAGACGACCGCGACCAGCGCGACTTTCACCTTCTCCTCCGACGAGCCCGGCGCGACGTTCGAGTGCAGCCTCGACGGTGGGGCCTTCGAGGGTTGCACCTCACCCAAGAGCTACAGCGTCGGGCTTGGCCCACACACCTTCCGGGTCCGGGCGGTCGGTGCGGCCGGAGCGGGTGCTCCCGCAGAGAGGACCTTCACCGTCGTCTCGCCGAGTAGAACCGGATCGGGCGGTTCGAGTGGCTCGGGCGGGACGACCGGCTCGGGAATCCCGACGACGACGTTCCAGCCTCCGCCCCGCTGCCGGCAGGTCCCGCGGCCTCTGCTGAACAACGTCAAGGTCAAGAAGCGGCGCGGCCGGCTGCTGATCAAGTTCGACGTGGCGGTCGCCTCGCGCGTCAAGGCCAAGGCCTTCCACCGCAAGAAGCTGATCGGCAAGACCAAGATGCGCGTCCTGGAGCAGGGCCGCCACCGCCTGAAGCTCCGCTACAAGCGCAAGCGGGGCAAGCCCACCCGCCTCAAGATGATCGCGCGCCCGGCCGCCAGCGATGCCTGCTGATGACTTCGCAAAGAGAGACTTCAATCGAGAAGGAGTGAGCACGAGACCATGACCAAGATCCGGAACCGGCTCGGCGACATCTGGGGCCTCCCCAAGGGGATCGTCCTGTTCGTCGTGGACTACATCCGCACGCAGCCGATCGTCGCCTTCCTGGCGGTCACCGCCGCGGTGCTGCTGGCGACCTTCTTCCTGCTGCTTGGCAACCTCGGGCCGGCGTCCCCCGGCGATGAGGTCTCGCTCGACCAGGTGCTGAACGCGGCCGAGCAGCGCGAGGTGAAGACGGCCACGATCTACGAGGAGGACGGCCAGATCGGGATGACCACGGCCAGCGGGCAGGAGGTCTACGCCACCTTCCCGAAGTCCGAGGGTGAGACCTCCCGCCTGATCGACGCGATCACACAGGCCGGGGCGCAGCTCGACGTCGATCCGCAGTCCAGCAAGCCGACGATGCGGATCATCGTCCAGTTCCTGCTACCGATTCTGATCCTGGTCACGCTCTTCTCGCTGTTCACGATCCTCGCCAAGGGCACCGGCGGGGCGGCCGCCTTCGCCCAGTTCTCCAAGTACGGCGGCAAGGGCCGCAAGAAGGGCGAGCGCGACCCGAACGCGATTACCTTCGACGACGTCGCCGGCGTGCCGGAGGCGGTCGAGGAGCTCGCCGAGGTCGTCGACTACCTCGAGAACCCGACCAAGTACCAAAACATGGGCGCCCACGCGCCGAAGGGCGTGCTCCTGGTCGGACCGCCGGGCACCGGCAAGACCCTGCTCGCCCGCGCCGTTGCCGGCGAGGCGATGGCCGGCTTCTTCTCGGTCTCGGCCTCGGAGTTCGTCGAGTCGCTGGTCGGCGTCGGAGCGGCGCGCGTCCGTGACCTTTTCAAGAAGGCGCGCGAGCTGGCGCCGTCGATCCTCTTCATCGACGAGCTCGACGCGGCCGGTCGCCAGCGCGGCGCCGGCATGGGCCAGGGCAACGACGAGCGCGAGCAGACGCTCAACCAGATCCTGGTCGAGATGGACGGCTTCGAGGCGGAGCTCGGCGTCGTCGTCATGGGTGCCACCAACCGGCCGGACGTGCTCGACCCGGCGCTGCTGCGTCCCGGCCGCTTCGACCGGCAGGTCGTCGTCGACACGCCGGACATCCACGGGCGCACCGCGATCCTGAAGCTCTATGTCGCCGGCAAGCAGCTCGCGCCCGGCGCCTCGCTGGAGTCGATCGCGCAGATGACCCCCGGCTTCTCGGGGGCCGAGCTCGCCAACGTGGTCAACGAGGCCGCCCTGCTGGCGGTGCGCGCCGGCGAGCCCGCGATCGCGCAGGAGGAGCTCGAGGAGGCGATCGAGCGGGTCGTCTCCGGCCCGCAGCGCCGCGGGCACATCCTCACCGACGAGGAGAAGCGGTTGATCGCGACCCACGAGTCATCGCATGCGGTGGTCGCCGAGTCGATCGGCCAGGAGGTGGCCCAGCAGAAGATCTCGATCGTCGCCCGGGGGCGCAATCTGGGATCGGCCGCCGTCTACACCTCCTCGGACCGGCTGGTGCTCCAGCGCAAGGACCTGCAGATGCAGCTGGTCACGATCATGGCCGGCGCCGCCGGGGAGCAGCTCCACTTCGGGCAGATGTCGACCGGGGTAGAGGGCGATCTCGACCGGGCCTCGAAGCTGGCCCGCTCGATGGTGGTCTCCTACGGGATGTCCGAGGAGTTCGGGCCGGTCTCGATCGGCGAGAAGGCCGGCGAGGTCTTCCTCGGCCGGGACATCCAGAGCATGGGCAACATCTCGCCCGTCCAGCTCGAGCTGATCGACACCGAGGTCCGCGGCATGGTCCTGCAGGCGTTCGAGACGGCGCAGAAGGTGCTGCGCCACAACGACGATGCGATCAAGGAGCTGGTCTCGACCCTGCTCGAGCAGGAGACCCTCTCCGGCGTCGCCCTCGAGGCCCTGCTCTCGGCGGTCAAGCCCTACGACCGGCCGCTTATCCCGGGTGCAGCGCAGGCGAGCACCCAGTCCGCGACGCGGAGGAAGCGCTCCGAGTAGGGCGATGAGCGGATTCCGGGCATACAGGCTGGGCAGGCGCCCGGGGCGAGGGTCCCGCCTCCGGCTTGCGGCGGCGGCCCTCGCCCTGGTCGCCTCCTGCGCGCTGGCGGGCCGGGCTGGCGCGCAAGCGCAGGGGGGCGACTGCCCCGGGACGGAGAACTTCGAGGGGCAGGCCTGCGTGATGATGATCCAGGTCGACGGCCTCGAGGCGACCGACGTCACTCAGGAGAAGACGCCATTCCTCTGGGAGCTCGCCCACCCTGACGGGCCACCGACGGGGACGTCCTCGCCGGCCATGCAGGGCCGCAACGGCTGGATCTGGCAGGCTCCGCGGGCCTCGATGAGCGCCGGCCTCGGCGCCAACGCCGCCTCCTTCCTGATCGGCGGCTACGCCGAGCAGACGGGCGTCCCGGCCGACGATTTCCGTCGCGCGCCCCCCAGCGCGCCCATCGACCCTCAGGAGGATGGCGAGCGAATCCGACTCGGAGGCAGCGCGGTCGACTCGAATATCGGATCGGCGAGCAGCGGGGACCTAAGGGCGGCCTCCCTATTCCAGCTCGTCGGGGAGCAGCTCGACGACGGTGCCGAGACCGCCGCCTTCGTCGGCGACCCCAACCTAGGCCCGCTCGTCACCGGTCTCGTCGACGAGCAGGGCAACCATCCCGACGTCGACATCGGTTGGTACCCGACGGCGACGAGTTCGGGCAACCCTCCCAATCCTGACAACCCGCAGAACCCCGCACTCTGTGACATCCCCCGCACCCCTGTTCCCCCTGACCCTTCGCCCGAGTCTGAGCTCCCCCCCTGCGCGGCGAGCGACGAGATGACGCTCAGCACGGCGTTCCAGGAGCTGAACAGCAACGGCGACGCCGTGGCGCTCACCTACATCGAGCTTGCCGAGCTCGGCCGGGTGAGGCGCGCGGGAGCCTCCGCCGCCGAGGTCGCCTCCACCCTGCAGAAGACCGACGCCGCCCTGGCGACCTTCTTCAACGGCTACAACTCTCCGGCCTGCGAGACCTGCCAGGACAAGTGGGGGAGCACGATCGTGATGCTCGCCGGGACGAGCGGCTACGAGG
>JBOGZI010000044.1:0-11016 GCA_050697275.1 Solirubrobacterales bacterium
CACCCCTTCACCGCGCTGCCCCGCGGAGAGCAGCCCTCGGCCTGGTCGCGCGGGCTGCTGTACGGCGGGGGCCTCACCCTTGCCGCACTCATCATGGCGCTCGGTCTGAGGACCGCGCGCCCAACCCCCCGCCGCCGCGAGCCGGAACTGCCGGCCCCGGCATACGCCAGACAAAGGAGAGGAGAGAGATGATGGAGAGCTTCAGAGGCCGCGGCCCGGCGATCCTTGCGGGCGGAATCACCGCTGCCGTCGCCGTTGTCGCGGTGGTTCTGCTCACCGGCGGCGACGGGGACCCACAGGAGGCGTCGAGCGCGGCACCGACCGCGCCGTCCGGCGAGAAGGCCACGCAGGGCGCAAAGGAGCCGGCTTCGTCTGAGTCGGGTGAGCCAGCAGAGAAGAATTCCTCGGCCCCCAACGAGGGCGAGACCGAGCTCACCGCGAAGGAGGTTCGCAAGAAGCTGAAGGTCGTTCCCCTCGACCAGCGGCGGAAGTTTGCCGAGGCGGCCGTGCTCGCCATTCTCCGCAGCTACGGCTACAGAAGCGCGACCGTCGCGCTCGCCAACAACGGGGCGCTGGTGAAGGTCTCCATCCCTCCGAGCGATGCGTGTGCCGCCGAGGCGGCCAAGATCCCCGAGATCAAGCGGCGGATTCTCGAGGTGGTCATCTTCGCCAGCAACGTGTGGCTCGGCGTGTTCGGCTCGGACGACCTCGCCGCCTACGTCAGCGCTCATTGCAAGCCGTTGAAGCCTCCCGTTGCCTCCGGGCGACTGCTGTGGTCCGCCTCCGGGACCGGTCTCCGAAGCTCCGAGCAGTTCCAGGTCTCCGGCAACCGGTTCACCGTCTCCTACGCGAACAACAGCGGCGAGCTGGAGATCTACGTCACCAGGGGCCAGGAGCTGATCGAGCCGGCGATTAAGAGCGAGAAGCGCGAGACCGGCTCGCAGACCTACCCCGGGCCGGGAACGTTCCGCGTCACGGTGTCGGGTTCGGGGAGCTGGGAGGTGAGCGTCTACGACGGCACTTGACCTGGCCGAACGAACCGTCACGCTCGGGCGGTCCCGAGCGTTGTTCCTCGTGTCGTGTTGCTAGGGTGCTCAGCGGTCTTCGCGATCGAGGCTCCGCCCGATAACGCGATGTTTCCAAGGACGGGAAGCGGGTTATGAGAAGGCGAGGTTGAATGGACGATGGGATTGAGACGGCTGCGTAGATCATCCTCCGCGAAGCCCGGGGCCGCGAAGGGCCGGAAGGCCGAGCGGCTCGATGCCGCTGCCAAGGACCACGTCCACCCCTCGACGGAGGATCGCCTGGCCGAGCGGCTGCGCCGCATGGAGCTGCCGAAGCCGCCTCCCGGCGTCCGGGAGCGCAGCCTCGAGCGCTACAAGGAGTGGCTCAACACCCAGCAGGGCCGCAACCGCTGGCGGGACTGACCTCCTTCGGCTGCCATTCGGTGATTGTCACGGCCGCCGCGGCTGGCCGGCTGACCAAAGGTTGTCCGTTGACGTTGGCGCCCTGTGCCTCTAGGCTGCGCGACCATGCCTGCCGGCAGCTTGGGGATTGAGGGAGGCGCTGGTGCGTTTGAGCGCATCCGGGGCGGAGCGGCGCATCGCGATGATGTTGAGCGGCGTCACGAGGACGCCGACACGGCCGCGTTGGTGGCGCGCATCCAGGCCGGCGAGGAAGATCTCTTCGCCAAGCTCTACGAACGCTACTTCGACCGCGTCTACGGCTACCTCCGCATCCTGCTGCGCAAGTCCCATGAGGCGGAGGACGGCGCCCAAGAGGTCTTCATCAAGGCGTTCCGAGGCTTGCCGCGCTACAAGCCCCAGGGCCGGCCCTTCAGGGCCTGGCTGTTCACGATCGCGCGCAACCACGCGACGAGCATGCTTCGCAAGCACCGGGAGCTCCCCCTTGAGTCCGAAGAGCTCGAGAGCCGCCGTGAGAACACGGGCGGGAACGGTGCGAGCGCCGAAGAGCTGCGGTGGGTTTCCGATCGCGATTTCCTGGTTCTGATCGAGCGGCTGCCGCTGGCTCAGCGCCAGGTTCTGGCTCTGCGCTACGTACTCGACCTGAGCAACACCGAGATCGCGCAGATCGTCGATCGTGAGCCGAACGCCGTCCGCGCCCTTCAGTTTCGGGCGATCCGGACGCTGAGGCAGCGGCTTGCCCACCGCCGTCCCCCGCCCGGACAGCGCCGTCGCGATCGGATGCGACGTTGGCCGCAGCGTGCGGCGGTCATCCGGGCGCGCCGGTTCGCCTTGCTGCGCTGAGCGCCGGGCTTCAATCGACCATAACTCCGAGCGCCCGGCATGCGTTGTCCGCCGTGTGGGGGTTCGGGCTGCTACTGAGCGGAAGGTCGCGTATCACGATCTTGCGCCCGGCGGTGCGAGTGGCGACGCCATCGACAAGCGCCTTGTGGCCAGGATCCAGGCCGCTCGCGATCAGTCGAGCTCCGAGATCCAGGCCACCATCGCGCTGCTTTACCGGCGATGCCTCCCGGAGCTCCAGCGCTGCACCGCGAGCATCCTCGGCAGCGACCACGATGCCGAGGATGCCGCCCACGACGCCTTCGAGAAGGCTCTCCGTGAGCTGGCGCGGTTCGATGTCCGCCAGCCGGCGACGTTTCGAGCCTGGCTTCGAGTGATCGCACGATGCCGCTGCGTCGACGTGATCAGGAGGAGCGGGCAGGTGGACTTCGTCCCGCTAGAAGCTGCGGCGGGCCTCGAGACCGGAAATGCGGAAGAGACGCGCTTCAATGGGGCCAGCTCGACGCCCTCGGGCGTGCCGGTCCTGACCCTGCTCAAGGAGCTGCCGAGGTCCCAGCATCAGGCGCTCGCCCTCCATTGCCTCGGGTTCGAAACCGACGAGGTGGCCTCGATGCTCGATCGCACGCCGGGTGCGGTGCGGATCCTCAGGCACCGGGGGCTGCGGACGCTGCGCGAGCGCCTTGCCGCCGCATAGCGCGCCCCTACGGCAGGCAGGCGATCAGCCGCCTGAGGCGCGCCGGCGAAGGGCCGTCGCTGATCGCGATGTAGCGGGCCTTCCCGGTTCGCCATTGCGCGGCGTGGCGCGGAGCGGGCTGCGTGATTGTCCTTAGGCTGACATCGCGCCCGCCGATCGAAACGGGGTGGCCCCCCCTAACTCCCTCGGCCGGCAACTCCGGGGATTCCTCGATCAGGAGGATCGTGGTCGTCGCGTTCGGGCGGGACGCCGGGTCCACGGATGACACTGTGTAGGAGAGTTGCCAGCCGGACTGGTCCTCCCCCCGGTAATGCCGCTCGGGCTGTGGCTTCTCGAATCCCTGGGTGCCGCAACTCGCGAGCAGCGGTCGCGCGAGGTCCGGCGGAACCTCATCCTCCGATCCGCCGCCGTTGCCTCCGCAGCCGGCGATCGCCACGGCAGCGGTCACCGCCAGAAGGGATCTCCCCCAGGTCCGTCTCATTGGCGACGGCACCGTACAGACACGGCCCTTGCCGCGCAACCGCCAACCAACCGAGTGAGACGGGAGGGAGTGAAACGTTCGCAGCGTCCCGCTCGTGCTGTAGGTCAGGTAACCGATCCGGGGAGAGCCCCGGATTACTGCAGAAAAGGGGTATGTGAATGAAGCGCATCGCTAAGCGGATCGCCCTAGTGGCGTCGCTCGCGCTCGTCGCGGGCGTCGTCAGCGCGGTCCCCGCACAGGCGGCCGTCTCAGGCACCTGCGGCGTCGCGGGGCAGGCGACCACCAGCCCGCCGGTTCAGCTGCAGGGTGGGAGCGGCACCTACGAGTTCCAGGATCTGGTGTTCGCCTGCGAGGGCACGATCGATGGCCAGACGGACGTCGCCGTGTTCGACATCACCACCGACGGGACCTACGTCAATGAGGTGTGCGGCACCGGTGAGGCTCACAGCACGACTGGAAATGGCGTCGTGACCCAGAGCCTGATGGGCAACCAGGGCAAGACCTTCGAGGCCCAGTACGACATAGTGTTCACCGCCGGCGTCGGGACCCTGACCTTCAGGTCCCCGGCGAGCGGGAGCGGAGTGATCGACATCATCGCTACCGGGCCGCAGGCGCCGCCTGCGTGCACGGACAGCTTCGCCGTCGCCGGCGAGGTGACGCTCAACATTCCGTAGCGATACGGGGATTGATCGATCCGCAGCTCGGATCGATCGGAAGACCGAAGGGCCCGCGGCCGCCGATGCGGTCGCGGGCCCTTCGCCTATAGGCGTGGTTCGACGGCGAAGCGAAACGTCCGCGCCGCCGCGTTCGTGTTCTAAGTGTGAGCACGGCAAAGCGCGGCCCGAGCGGAGCGAGGCCGGCAAGGATCCGGACGCTGAGGGTATGCCTGGCAACCGGCTTGGTGTTGGGCTTGGTGGCATTCCCGACCGCCGCCCATGCCGCGAGCCGGACGATCGGTCCGGTCACGACCGAGTCCGGGATCAGCTGCTACCTGAGCAACTCGCTGCAACCCAGCGTCAGCTCGATCGGCCTCCCCGACCTCACCTATGGCAGCGGTTGGAGCTGCACGCCCGGGGCCGGTGGCAAGCAGATCGGCGGCTACAGCCAGCTCTCCGACGAGCTGACGGAACGCGTTGCCGACCTGACCACGGGCAAGGGTTACAACTACCTGGGTAAGACCTGCTCGGATCCCAACCACTGCTCCCAGTCCGAGCACTTTCGGCGCCTTCCGGGAGCGAGCTACTGGCTGGTAAGCGAGCCATCCTTGCGCAGCTTCTACACGCTGAACGGGGATCCCACGGACGACGATTTCTTCGAGTTCTGGCCCGAGGAACACTGCCAGGGATTCCGCCTCTTCCCGAACGACCCTGGGGCCAACCTCGTCCGCTGTACGTTCGGCGTCACCCTCTGACCCCGCCCCGCCTGGGCCGTAACTATTCCCGCGTTCAAGGCGTTGTCCACGGCGTGGGAGGCAACCCGCGACCACTGAGCCTGCCGCGATGCAGCTGGCGGGAGAGAGCCGTCGCCCTGACGCTCTTCGCGCTGCTTCTGCTTGCGACGGGGCTCGCCGCTGCGGCCTACGCCCAAGATCCGACGGAAACGCTCAACGAAGCCGAGCGGCAGCTGTCGGACCCCGGCAACACCTGCGCCGAGCAGCTCGGGGGGGAAAACGACTGCGATACCGAGTACACGCCGGTCGCCAAGACGACCAAGCTCTGGACCCGGATCGGAGGCGCCGAATACAGCCAAGGGGGCCCGCCGGAGCTGCCCGAGGGGGGCTCGCCGACGCCGCTCGCGGCCGACCTCTTCGCGGTCTCCTTCCGGAATCTGTTCAACGGCTTCTTCGGCGGCGATCGGTGCGAGGATCGCGACGCCGATGGGGACGAGCTCGCGAGCTGTACCCGTGTCCCGGTCATCTACCGCTACAGCCAGGAGCCGGGGCGTGACGGCGAGATCGAGGAGGTCTTCTCGGCCCCGGGACAGGGCTACGTCGCTGCGATCGCCTGGCTCGGCCCGGACCGCGCCCTGGCGGTCGGCGGCAGCGGCGCCTATCCGCGCCGCGAGCCGGGCGCCGCGCAGGTCGACGTCCCGGCGGAGGATCCCACCGGTGCCTCGGTCTCGCCGCCGCAGGACGATCCCGCCGGCGAGGCTCGCGCGTGGCTCTACCAGAACGGGAATTGGGAGGAGATCACCGACGAGCTCCCGGAGGGGATGGGGGCGCTGACCGCGCTCGACGTGGCGCCCAACGCGTTCGAGGATTGCGGGCCGGAGGCCACCGAATGCGCCTTCGCCGGTGGGTTGCGCCAGATCTGGCGCTGGCAGGACGGCGGATTCAGCGAGCAGCCGTTCACCCCGACCTCCACCGACGAGCTAGGCAACCCGACCGTGACCCACGGCTCCGAGTGGCTGTTCCGGGTCCGCCAGCTCCGCTTCTCCCCGGAGGGCGGGCCGACCGCCGTCGCCGTGACCAGCGGCTGCTGCGGTCTCGATCCCGCCAACAACGTCGCGCGGCTCTTGGTCTACGACGCGGCCACCGGCCGCTGGGACGTGAGGCTGCTCTATGACGGATCATCAGGCGTAATAGGCCCCGTCCAGACGCTGCCCGACAGCTATCCCGCGCTGACCTTCGCGGGTGAGAACCAGCAGTGGCTCTCGGTGGTCGCGTCGCCGGGCGGACCCGAGCAACCGGGCGAGCCGGCCTCGCGAATAGTCGGGGTCCGCTCGCTCGGTGACGAGCGGCTCAAGACCGAGAAGCTGACCGATCCGAACCAGGCCCCAGGCGAGCTGCTTGCGTGGGGCCTGGCGACGGCAGTCGCGAGCCCCCAGGGCATCGCTCTCGGCATCGCGAGCGGCCGTGCTCACGGCAATACCGATGTCCCCTACGAGCTCGTCAATCCCAACCTGAGCACGGTGCGCCTCACCGCCGGTGACGGCGACCTCGACTTCGGTCCGGAGGGCTTCATCAGGAGGAACAACCTATTGGGCGCGGGGGAGGGACCTGACGGGCTCATGGATTGGGGAGTGGGCGTCCTGCGTTCGACGGGCCAGGGGATCGCCTACACCACTGCCGCGAGGGCGTGGGGGCTCGACCCGCCGGTGCCCGTGAAGTGCCCGGACGCGGCTACCTCCACCGAGTGTCAGCCCGACGCTGAGGCCGCCCAGGAGCAGGCCCGCTCCCGGGCGCTGTTGGGCCTGGACACCTACGCCCTGAACGGCTTCCAGCTGATCGGGGACAGCGGGGTGGGGTGGGCAGTCGGCGACAAGGGGGCGGTAGCGCGCCTCGGCGGCGAGGGGACGGTCGGCACCGCCACGCCGCCCCCGCCCCCGCCGGCTCTCGGCTCCCCCAGCCGGGCGACGCCGGGGGCGAGCCAGCCCTATGACGACTTCCGTGGGGGTGCTCGGGGGTCGGGCCCCGCCGGCCCGGTGCCGGCGCTCGCCGAGCGACCCCTGGAGCAGCTCGATTCGCCCCGCTTCATCGCCGCCGGCTCACCCGACACACGCGTCGCGGACCTGCTGCGGTCGGACAACGACGAGGAGGTCGAGCAGATCGTGATGAGCCGGGACGGCAGCGAAGGATGGGCGATCGGCCCCGGCAACGGGGGCGCGAGAATGACCCTCTACCGCTACAGCGGCAATCGCTGGCAGCGTTGCCACGTCGAGTCGCTCCCCGGCGTGCTCGAGCCCGACCCAGCCTGCGAGGCCCTTGCCCCGTTGTGGAAGGCAGGGGTGAAGATAACGGCCGCGGCCCGGGTGCCGCTCGAGCGCGACGGCGACCCGAGCAACGACGACGAGCTCGAGATCGTTGCGGCCGGGACCTCGTATGCCGATCCGGACCAGGGCGGAGCTCCGACCGACGCGATCCTCAGATACAGAGATGGGCGCTGGGAGATCGACCGGCAGGCGATGGAGGAGATCGATGAGCCCGACGACGAGATCACCGACATCGCCTTCGTGCGCCCCGACGACGGCTGGTTGCTGGTCGATGGAGGACAGAGCGACTTCCGCCTCTACCACTTCGACGACGACGATGGCGACGGCTGGAGGCAGTGCGAGCCCGGCGCGGTGGCGCAGGCCGAGTGTGGCGACGCGGACGACCTCATCCCGTTCAAGACCGTTCTCTCGAGCGCGCCGCCCCACCTGGCAATCGCCGGCGAGCGCGTCTATCTCTACGGCACCAAGCAGGTGGGCAGCGACCAGACGAGCGTCTTCGACGTCTCGGCGCGCTTCCCGTTCATCTTCTACAAGGATCCTGACGGCGCCTGGCGGGGCGACGACGGCGCCTACGACCCCGCCAACGCACCCGGGGGCTCGACGGCGGCCGAGCAGGGAGAGCTCTTCTCGCTCTCGGTGGTGCGACATCAGGACGGAAGCTTCTCCGGCTGGGCGCTCGGAAGGTCCGCGAGCGGTGGCGAAGCGGAGAAGCGTGCCTCCGGGTTGACGGGCAGGGGGGATCGCTCGGCGCTGCTGTCCCAGGGCCCGGGCCTGTTCCGGCGTCTGGGGCCCTGCGGCTCGGAGTGGGAGCAGTTCGACCCTGGGCGAGTGCGCGAATACCTGCCCCCGGAATTCGCGGCCGACGAGCCGCGCGTCGTGAGCTTCTTCGACACGGACGCGAAGGAGCGAGCGGTGCTGACGCTCAACACCCGGGGCAGCCCGAACCCGCTGCTCGCGTATGAGTCCGCCGACGGTTGCGACGGCGGAACGTGGCGCGTGCTGCCGACACCGTTCACGATGGCCCATCGCCCAGGCAACGTCACCTCGCCGACGGGTCAGGGAGCGTTCGAGGGCGAGGTTCGGGCGCTGGCGCCGGACGGACGGGGAGGTTTCTGGATGGCGGCCGAGGGCCACCAGGCGGCGCCGTCCACCTACTTCTACCGCTGGGCCGACCGCGCCCCGCGGCCGGTGTTCGGGGACGTGGCCCATCCGATCCGCGAGCCGATCACCTCGGGAGCGGCCGGCCCAGACGGCAGGCTCTGGGCCGCCACCGCCTCGGGCCGCCTCTACGTCCATGACAGGGTCACGGGCTGGGACTCCGTCGAAATCGAGGGCTGGGATCGCGGACGGGTGGTCACCCGGGCCTCTCAGGCCGGAGCGGTCGCCATCGGCCCCGACGGGAGCGGCGTGGTGGTCGGCGAGAACGGCCGGATCGCGGAGATCGACCCTGGCGGTGGGGTGACTCTCGATCCCGCGGCGGCGCTCTCCTGCGGTGGGAGCTCTACCTGCTCTGTCACCAACGACCTGCGCGCGGCGGCAGTCGCCCCGGACGACGGCTCGGCGCTGGTTGGGGGCGAGCGGAGGGCGCTCTCCTTCCGGTCCGGCGCGGGGGAATTCCGCACCGTCACACCGCCGGCGACCTCGCTGTCGGCGACGATCACGGGGATCTCAATGCCGAGCTCCGGCCGGGCCTGGCTCGTGACCGACACCGGCGACATCTTCAGCGGTGATCCCGCGAGCGGGGACTGGCAGCTGGAGAGCCTGACCCCGGACGGCGACCCGCTCGCGCGAACGCTTGACGACAAGCGCTCGCTCTCCCTGAACGCGATCTCCGTAGACGCCGGCGGGCACGGCTATGCGGTCGGCGACGACGGGCTGATCCTCGAGCGCGACCCCGATGGGGGCGCCTCTCCCTGGCACCGAATCGCGGCCGGCTACCTGGACGATTTCCAGTCGCTCCATTACCAGCCCGGTGGCGGGATCCTGATCGGTGGCGAGAGCGGGCTGATCCTGACCGGCGAGGGCCGCTCGTTCAGCGTCGCGCGGCCGGCCGATTACTTCGATCCGTTCAGCACCGCTCGGTCCGAGCGGGAAGCGGCCAGGATGGTCGCCGTCACCGCCACACGGGGCCCCGATGGCGGTACCGAGGCGTGGGCGCTCTCCCAGGCCTCGAGCGCGGACGGGGCCCGCAGCCCGGCTCCGGGCCAGGTCCTTCACTACAGCTCGGATCCCGCCGATCCATTGCTCTCGGCGGCCGCAAAGGCTGAGCCCCTACCAGACGTCCCGGCGGTTGACTCGAACGACCTGACGATCGCGGCCTTCGGCAAGTCCGACTGCCAGCTTGAGACCGGGCAGAACCAAGTTTGCCCTGAGCCGACGGGCTCGAACCTCGCCAACGAGGTGATCACGGCCCGGGTGCGCGACGAGATCCTCGCGCGCTCCGAGCGGCCCGACGGTCCCGAGCTTGCGCTGTTCACCGGCGACGTGAACCAGACGGCCGGCTCGGGGTATCAGAAGAACACCCTCAACAGCCCGGTCGACCCGAGCGTCATCCATCACCGCTGGGTGGAGTTCGTCGCGGATCGATTCGCCGACCCGGACGACGGCCTGCCGCTGTTTGGGGCGCTTGGCGGCCAGGACCTCTCCCATGCCCAGACCTGTCCGGCCTTCGGACTCGTCTGCGCCAGCACCCATCAGTCGCGGACGGGGTCCAACTTCGGCTGGCGCGAGGCGCTGGCGGGGATGCCGGCTCCCTGGGGCTCGGGCGAGGGAGGCAGCACGGAAGGGATCTCAATCGCACCTGTGTCCGGCTCCGGCGGCTCGATCGAAGGTGAGGACGTCAAGGTGTCCGATCCAAGCGGTTCGGTTGGCGACCGCACCGTCCCGGCCGGCGGGGCGCGAACGCACTATGCCTTCGACGTGGAGCGAGGCGGCCAGAAGGTCGCGCGCATCGCCGTCCTCGACAGCTCGCTTCGCTCGCTCGAGGCCTCGGATCCGCTCCAGAACCCGATTGAGGCCACCGGGCAGCTGAAGTGGCTTGCCGACCTGCTGTGCCGTCCGCCGCAGACGACCGCGACCGGCGAGCCCTGCACCCGGGCGCCCGGCCAGCGGGCGGTCGTCGTCTCGAACACCCCCACCTACTCCTACGGCCCCGGGGCGCTCAGTGACACCCAGGCGGACGGCACGGCGCTCGAGTCCGTGCTGTTCGCAAACGATGTCGACCTGGTCGTCTCGGGGAGGCTGGGGTGGAACGCCCTTTACTGGGCGATGGCGCCCGGACTTCACTGTCCCAAGGCCGGGGACCCTCAGCCCGACCCCAATAGCCCGCCCACAGGCCCGGAGTGCGCGGCCGCCACCGATTCCACGGCGGACGAGGCCATCGCCGACGCCCAGACCACCGTGGGCGAGGCGATCGGCGGCGACGGTGAAGGTGGCGGCTCGAACGGGCTTCCGTTCGTGATCGCCGCGTCGGCCGGGGGCAAGTTCGGACCGGACGGCAGCGCCTCCGGCTCCTCCGACAATGGCTTTTGGCACGGCTACACGATCGTCCACCTCGAGGAGGACACGGGCGAGGTCTCGGTGGAACATCGCCCGGTCTTCGACTGGATCGGGATCCGGCCGGCTCCGACAGCGGGGAACCCTCCCACCCACGTTCTGCGGGCCAACAAGAGGCTCGCCCTCGAGGGATTCGGGCGCGAGCCGGTCGGCATCGACCAGCCGGCCCGCTACGACGAGATCAACTCGCACGCGATCACCCATCGCTACGACCTGCTAGCGGCCGACCCGAGCAAGCCCTGGCTCCCGGCCACCGACGAGTCGCCACCCTCGGGCCTGAGCGCCGACGGGCCGGGGAGCTGCGGTCCCTA
>JBOGZI010000045.1:0-4218 GCA_050697275.1 Solirubrobacterales bacterium
CGCTTGACTCGATCGTCAAAGGGGCGGAGCTGGATATGCCCACGCCGCCACCCGCGGACGTATTCTCCGAGACGACGCTGTCGCGGATCTCGAGCGACGCGACTGTGACGTCCGCCCTGATTCCGGCCCCGGAACCGTTTCCGGTCGAGTTGCCGGTCACGCGCGCGCTCTCGATCACGAGCTCCCCGGTGCTCTGAGCGAGAATGGCCCCGCCCGTGCTCGCGCCGGTCGGCGCCCCACCGGTGATCGTCAGGTTCCGGACCGTGAGCGAGTCGGCGCCGAAGAACCAGCCGATGACGCGTTCGGGGGCAACACCGGCGATCGTGGTGGCCCCCGCGTTCGCGCCGGCGCCCTCAATCGTCAGCGCACCGCCGGTCGTCGTGTCCGGGTTGAGGTCGCCGCTTGCGTTGTTGAGATCGAAGCCCGCGAGCGAGAGCTGATACGTGCCGGCAGGAAGCCGGACGACGTCGTCGCCGAGCGGCAGGTCGGTGATCGCGCAGTCGGGCTCGCGGAAAGGGGAGTCCGCGTTGGCGATCGAGATCGCCTCGCGCAGGGAGCAATCGGTGTCGTTCGTGAAGTTGTCCGTGAGGACGTCCGGCGTGATGGTCGCCGCGCTCGCGAACGCAGGCACGAGCGTGAGCGTGGCGGCGGTCGCGGCGATGGCCAGCAGCGCCCTCCGCGCGCCTCGCTTGGAGCCGCGGCGGATCCCTTCGATGCCGGCGAGCAGGTCCTCGTGCCCGTACTGGGTGCGCGATGTGACGTCCGTGTCTGCCATCTCTCTCCCCGTTTGTTTGCCTCTGCGGGAAACCTACGCGCGGCCAGCGGGCATTCCCGTGACCTTGGTCACTTGGTCACGGGGCTGACAGGCTCATGAAGCCGATCAGGCGCTCTCAGGCGGCGAACGCCGCTAGCCCTGCTCGGCGAACTGCCGCTGGACGTCCTCGACCACGTCGGGGTCGCGCAGGGTGGTGACGTCGCCCAGGTCCTCGCCGGTCGAGATGTCGCGCAGGATGCGGCGCATGATCTTCCCCGAGCGGGTCTTCGGCAGGTCGTCGCAGATCACGATCCGCTTCGGCCGCGCCAGCTTGCCGATCTTCTCCGCCACGTAGTCGCGGAGCTCGCCGGCGAGGGCGCCGTCGGGCTCTCCCTCGGGGATGCAGAAGGCGACGATCGCCTGGCCGGTGAGCTCGTCAGGGACGCCGATCACCGCCGCCTCGGCGACGTTCGGGTTGGAGACGAGGGTGGACTCGACCTCCATGGTCGAGAGCCGATGGCCTGAGACGTTGATCACGTCGTCGATTCGGCCGACGATCCAGAAGTAGCCGTCCTCGTCGCGGCGGGCGGCGTCGCCGACCAGGTACGTGTCGCGGCCGTAGCGCGCCCAGTACTGCTCGATGAAGCGGTCCGGCTCCTTGTAGAGGGTCCGGGTCATCGCCGGCCAGGGCCGCGTGATCACGAGGGTGCCCGCCCCCTCGGTGATCTCCTCGCCCTCGTCGTCGAAGATCTTCGCCTCGATCCCGGGGAAGGGAACCGTGGCCGAGCCCGGCTTGGTCGTGGTCAGTCCCGGAAGGGGGGTGATCATGATCGCCCCGGTCTCCGTCTGCCACCAGGTGTCGACGATCGGGCAGCGCCCGCCGCCGATCCGCTCGTGGTACCAGAGCCAGGCGCGCGGGTTGATCGGCTCGCCAACCGTGCCCAGCAGGCGCAGCGAGGATAGGTCGTGCTTCTCAGGGTGCTCCGTGCCCCACTTCATGCAGGCCCGGATCGCGGTCGGCGCCGTGTAGAAGATCGAGACCGTGTAGCGCTCGATGATCTCCCACCAGCGGTCCTCGGCCGGGAAGTTGGGCGCCCCCTCGTACATGACGCTGGTCGCGCCGTTGGCGAGCGGTGCGTAGACGATGTAGCTGTGGCCGGTGACCCAGCCGATGTCGGCCCCGCACCAGAAGACGTCGTCGTCCTTGAGATCGAAGATCAGCTTGTGGGTGGCGACGCACTGGGTCAGGTAACCGCCCGTGGTGTGGACGATCCCCTTCGGCTTCCCGGTCGAGCCGGAGGTGTAGAGGATGTAGAGCGGATCCTCGGAGTCCATCGGCTCGGGCGGGCACTCGGGGTCCGCCTCGGCCACGGCCTCGTGCCAGAACACGTCACGGCCCTCGCTCATCGGCGGGTCGGTGTCCGCGCGGTTGACGACGACGATGTGCTCGAGTGTTGAGATCTCGCCGGCGATCTCGTCGACCGAGGCCTTCATCGGAATCGGCTTGCCGCGGCGCATGGTCGCGTCAGCGGTGACCAGCGCCTTCGCGTCGGAGAACTGCATCCGCTCCTTCACCGACTCCGCGGAGAAGCCGCCGAAGACGACGTTGTGGATCGCCCCGATCCGCGCGCAGCCGAGCATCGCCGCCACCGTCTCGGGCAGCATCGGCAGGTAGATGCCGACCACGTCGCCCTTGCCCACGCCGAGTCCCTTGAGCACGTTGGCGAAGCGCTGGGTGGAGTCGAGCAGCTCGGCGTAGGTGACCTTGCGGCGCACCGCGTCCTCGCCCTCCCAGTAGAGGGCAACCCGGTCGCCGTTCCCCGCCTCGACGTGGCGGTCGAGGCAGTTGACGGAGGCGTTCAGCTTGCCGCCCACGAACCACTTCGCCCAGGGCGGATCGGACCAGTCGAGTACCTCCCGCCATGGCTCGATCCACTCGAGCTTCTCGGCCCAGGAGGCCCACCAGCCCTCGGGGTCGGCCTCGGCCTCCTCGTAGATCTTCGGGTCGTTGGCGTTCGCCTGCTCCGCGAACTCCTCCGGCGGGGGGAAGGTCCGCTCGGTTTCGAGCAGGACGTCGAGCTCGGATTGCGCTCCGCCGTGACCGTCGCCCTGGGCCATCTCGCTCCTCTCCGCTTATCGCTCCGTGCTCGGGAAACCTACCCGCACGGAGCCGGTTGGAACGCCCAGGGGGTGTGCTGGTTCTAGCGCACGAGCGGCGTCACGCAGCGATAGGGAACGTTCGTCGCGATGTTGAGGCTGGTCACGGTCCCGGCGTTGTTGAGGCCCAGGGCCCGGTTCGTGATGCTGGAGCCGTCGTCGTCCGTGTAGAAGCTGTCGGTCCACTCGCCGTTGCCCGCCTGGACGTTCCCGAGCGCGCCGATCGCAAGCGTGAGCTGGCCGACAGTCGGCAGCGAGCGGCCCTCATCCGCACAGTCGCTCTGCGCCGCGGGCCAGTCGTCGGCGCCGCGGTTGCTCGAGTCGTAGCAGAGCCCCGCGATCGCGGACATCCCGCCCGGGCAGGCCGCGCTGTGCCCGTCGACCGCGCCCGCGTTGCCCGCGGTGGCGGCGTTGCCCGCGGTGACGGCGTTGCTCGCACTCGTCGCGCTATCGGCGGCAAACGCCCTGTTGGCCAGCTCGGCACTGGTGGCCACGACGGCCGTTCCGGCCTTCGCCACCGAGAGGTTCGGCGCCGCCTTCGAGATCCGCTTGTTGGCCAGCTTGCGCACCTGCTTCTTCTCTCGCTTCGTCAGGGCCCCGGGCCCCGCGGTAGCGGTCCCCACGATGGCGACACTCAGCGCCAGGAACGCGACGACGAGCGCCGGCGACGGACGCCGCTTGGTCGATCTCATTGCCTCAACCTCCTTGTCCTTCATCTTTGACCAGCTTCATCTTCTTCTTGGGTGGGATCGCGCCGGCGGGACTTCCCCGAGCAGCGCTCCAGCGCGGCGATCAGCTCCATGTAGCCCTCGAACGGCGTGGACTCGCCATCCGGTAGGGCAAGGTGGCCGGCGATCGGGTCGCTGCCGGCCTCGATCGTCACGGTCAGCTGTGCCTGCTCGCGCTCCATCGCCGGCGATCGTGCCAGGCGGTCCACTCCCTTCGCATCGGGGGGCGACCCCGGCATCGACCCCAGCATTTGGGGTCCTATTCTGGTTGGCAGCGTGCCGCCGACTGCAGGCCAAGGGGAAACGGTGGGGCTGCTCGAGCGCGAGCTGGAGCTGGAGCAGCTGGAGGACGCGATCGAACGCGCTCTGGGTGGCGCCGGCGAGCTTCTCCTGGTCGAGGGTCCGGCGGGTATCGGCAAGACCTCGCTGCTCCGGGCAGCGCGCGAGATCGCCGCCGAACGGGGAATGCGCGCGCTCACCGCCCGCGCCACCGAGCTCGAGCGGGAGTTCCCCTTCGGGACGGTGCGCCAGCTGCTCGAGCCGCCGCTGCGCTCGGCGCCCCCGGAGCGCCGGGACGAG
>JBOGZI010000046.1:0-6132 GCA_050697275.1 Solirubrobacterales bacterium
CTCGCCCGCCAAGGGCAGCGCGCCTACGAGCGCACCGTCGCCGACTGGCGCGCGCAGCAGAAGAGAAAGGGCGCCGGCGCGACACCGGGGCGCGCATCTCGTGCAGCGCGGCAGGAATCAGCCCCAGGACCTGCGCTTTAGCTCGTCGTCAGGACCGGCGCCCGGTCGAACTCTCGCAAATTGGAGGTGATGCGTCCAGAGAGGGCTTGACTTTCATCCGTCGCGCGAAGCGGGAGCGCGATTGCTGATCGCAGCACTCCCGTTCCGCCCCTAAGCGGGAGCTCGAGCTCGTTCCGCCTATGGCGCGAACCGGCAGAAGGCCACTGGCACCCGACCCCCACCGAGTCGCATCGGAGCGCAGGTTAGGGCAGCGTCCCGCTCAGCCAGCTTCGGCGAGCACGAGCTCTTGGCGCGCTCGGCCCCAGCGCACGACCGAAAGGCGGTGGGCGCGCTGGAGGCCGGTGGTGGGATCGAGCTCGAAGGCGCCGAAAAAGGTCGTGGTGCGGAGTCGCCGGGCGGCGCCCAGCGCGTCGTGGGGGCCGAGCTGGAGGCAGCGACTCGCGATGAGCGCGGCAGCATACGCCTGGGCGGCGACGTAGTCGAGTTCGCCCAGCGCGCTCGCGCGGGCGTCTGCCACCAGCTCCCCCGAGCTCGGCCCGAGCTCCGGCCGAGTACGAGCCTCCGGGTGCCACTGCACGGGCGCGAGCAGGCCCTCCGGATCGCCGCCAAGCAGGGTGGGAAACGCGGCGAGCCCGGGCGAAACGCCGCCCCGCAGCGTGCCGGGGGCCAGGCGGGCCAGCGCGCGGAACAGCGCGACCTCGGCCTCGACCGGCCCGCAGGCCAGGATGGCATCCGTCCCGGCAGCGGCGATCGCGGCCGGCGGGTCGCGAAAGGAGAAGCGGGCGCGGATGTCGAGCCCAAGCTCCGGGCCCGCCCGCTCGAGCCCTTCGCGGGCGAAGCGGGCGAATCGCCCGGTCGCGGTCACGAGGGCGGCCGTGGCCGCGGGTCGGAGCGCGGCGACCGCCCGAGCGAGCGCGACGAGGTAGCGGCTGGCCGGAGAGGCCACCGAGACCACGCCGGGGAGGCGCTGGACGTCGTCAGCGGCGGCGCCGTGGTTCCAGACGACCGCGCCCCGCCGGGCCGCAGCGACCGTGCGCGCCGAGTCGCTGCCGTAGGGCCCGAGCACGAAGTGGCATCCGCGCTCGACGAGCTCAGTGTGAAGCCGCGCGGCGCGCTTGGGGCGACTTCGGTCGTCCTCGACCACCAGCCGCATCCCGGCGCGGCTTGCCCAGAGCTCGAGCCCGGCGCGCACCTGGGCGCCCTGGACCGCGTACCGGCCCGTCGCCGGCACGACCGCCCCTACAGGTGCCGCGCGACCTCCTCGAGCGGCCTGCGGTCCGCCCGGCGGATCCACTCCTCGGGTGGGCGCGCTTCCGGATCTCGCGGGCGCGTCGGATAGCCGAACGAGAGCACGATCTGCACCTGCGAATCCGCATCGAGCCCGAGAAGCTCGGACATGCGCTCCCGGTTCGCGACTCCGTTCGGAGACGAGACGACCCCCTCGTTCCACGCGGCCAGCATCATGTTCTGAGCGGCCCGCCCCGCGTCGAAGGCGACCGGACCCCTGCCGCTGACCACGATTGCGATCACCAGCGGGGCACCGAGCAGGTTGGGGGGCGCGTATACCACCTGCGCAACCTGGTCGACCAGTCCGCGGTCCCCCAGCACGAGGAACCGCCAGGGCTGGCTGTTCTTGGAGCTTCCGGCGATGCGGCCGGCGTGGAGGATCCGCCTTACCGCGTCCTCCGGGACCGGCCTCTCGGCGTACGCCCGTTGGTCGCGCTTGCTCGCCACTGCTAGGTAGGCGTCCACGCTCGAAGCGTAGCTGCGCCGGCCACACGCGCGGTGCCCTGTCAGTGGTCCATCAGCCGCTCGCCGATTTGCTGCGGATCGCGAACAGAGGGCCACGGCGCTCAGGGCAGCGCCCGGTGCTGGTCCTAGCGCGAAGCGGAAGTGCGCGCCTCGAGCCGGTGGCGCTGCGCGGGGGAGGCGGGAGCGGGCCGCTCTGGGGCGAGGTCGTGATGATCGAAGAGCTGAGCCGGCCGCCGCCACAGGGTTCGCTAATCGCGCTTTGGAGCAGGCGGCAGGACGCCGCCCCACCGGGGTCCCCACCGAGGTCCGTGCTGCGGAGCCAACCTACTCCCGCAGCCCGGCGGCTTCGAGGGCCTTCTCCGGCTCGGGGAACACCCGTACGGACGCGGTCTTGCCGTCGCGGAAAGCCCACAGGTGTCCATTCCGGATCTCGATCTCTGCGGTAGTCCCCTTCGGCCGCGCCCGAACCCTGACGACCGCCGCGACCTGGTCGTCGCTTTCGACAAGTTCCTCGGGCTCCGTTGCCGCCGCCTCAAAGGGCGAGAGCATCTCCTCCCAGAACGCCTGACATTCCTCGCGCCCTCGATACGTGCCGCCCTGGGGTCCGGGCGGGGTCGTCAATTCGACGTCCGAGCGCTGGTCGCGAAACGCTGCGTCCCAGTCGCGGCGATTGAACGCTTCGTAGATCGACCGGACGATCTCGACGTTCTCCTGCGACATCGCCCCGGCAGTATCCCGCTTGCTCTGGCCTAACTGCTCATGCTGAGCGGCCAGAGCGTGCGACCGCTCGCTCCTCCTTCCGCGTGTTTCCGACCAGTCATTTCCGCTCGGCACACGGCGCGATTCACGCCTGCTCTTGGCTCAAAGCAGGCGTTGCCAGACCACCGACCGTAGTAGCGCACCGATGGATCAGGCGGTCGCTTCGCGCAGCGCCGCGCGTCCCTCCCCCCTGGCGGCGAGGCCCTCGGCGACCTCCAGCGCCCGGGCGGCCACCCGCTCCCAGCCCCGCGGCGCGGACTCGCGGAGCGCGTCCGGAAACTCCGGCCGCGGCAGCTCCCCCGCCAGCGCCTCGGCGGTCGCGAGCTCGCCGGTGAGCACGTAGGTGGGCATCCCCGCCACCCAGCTGTCCACCTCGTCCCGCTCGTAGCGCCCCTCAGTCGCCTCCGCAACCCAGTGCTCGACGACCTCCAGGTCGCGGTAGAAGAGCTCGACGCGGCGGTTCTCGACCTCGAGCGAGGCGCCCCCGTTGAGGAACCGGCCCCACGCGCCGGGCGGCGACACCTCGCCCTCGAAGCCGAGCGCCCGGACGTCGTCTGCCTTGATCGAGCCGCGGTAGTAGATGAGCAAGCGCAGCTCGCTCCCGGCGGGCTCCGCCGCCGTGGTCTCTCCGCTGACGCGAGCGACGGCAACGGCGCCCGGGAGCTTCATCAGGCTCTCGACGAGATCGGCCACCGCTGGAAAAGCTAGCCGCGTCGGCCCGCCGGGATGCGAGCGCGGACACCCTTCCCGCTGGCCGGGGCGTATTTCAAGGCAGCGCTATCACTCCCGAACGTGTCGGGAGAAGTTGGGGTTAGTCCTGTCCCTGGCGTGTCCGCCCAGCCGCTCCGCGCTTCACCGTACTTTGAGCAGGTCGCCGGTGCCTGCTTGGGCGGGGGTGAGGCCCGTAGGCTTCGCCCTCGCGTGAGCGCCTCTCGAGACATCCGAACACCCGACGTGCGGGCCGGTGTCGCCGTGGTGACCGACAGCACGCCGTACCTGCCTCGGGGGCTGGTCGACCGGTGGGGGATTCGCGAGGTCAGCCTGCATGTGGGCTGGGATGGTGACCTGCGGCCCGAGCATGAGTACGACGACCTCGATGCCTTCTATGCGCGGCTGCGCGAATCCCCGACGCTGCCGTCGACCTCGCAGCCGTCGGTGGGGGACTTTCGCGCCTGCTACGAGCCGCTCGTCAGTGCAGGGCGCGACGTGGTCTCCGTTCACATAGCCGCCGGCATCTCGGGGACGTGCGAGAGCGCGACCGAGGCGGCGCGTTCCCTGGCAAAAGAAGGGCATCCCGGGCGCATAGAGGTCGTCGACGGCCAGACCGGCGCCGGCGGTCTGGGCTGCCTCGTCGTCGCTGCCGCGCGCTCAGCCGAGCAAGGCGCGGAGCTGGACGGCGTCGTCGATACCGTGCGCCAAGCCCGCCAGCGCCTCGAAATCTGGTTTTGCCTAGACACTCTCGAATACCTGCGCCGCGGCGGGCGCATCGGGGCGGCACAGGCGATTGTCGGGACGGCGCTGAAGGTCAAACCGATCTTGACCTTCGGCACGGAGATCTCCCCGGTTTGGGCGCGTCCGAACGAAGAAGCGCGCTTTGGAGCGGATGAACGAATACCTGCGTGGGCTGCACGACCGCGGCGCAACGGACTGGGTCGTGCAACACGCCCAGTCGCCCGAGGACGCCGAGCATCTGGTGGCCGAGGGCACCGCGATCTTCGGCGCGGGTCCGCTGTTCTGCACCGAGGTGGGGCCGGTGCTCGGCACGCACCTCGGCTCCGGAATGCTCGTCGGAGGCGTCGTGCGCGCCTGAGCCGTTCAGCGCCGGCGGGGAGACGACCTCCCGTCATGTTGTCCCAGCCGCTCTCCTGCTGAGCGCATGGGACGGCGCTGTCGGGGTCCGGCTCAAGGTGATCGACCCGCAGGCCGGTCGCCTGCTTACTTGGTTCGAGATCCGCGCGCGCCGCGCCGGGTTCCCGCCGCGTTGCCGGGCCCTTTAGCTCGCGCAGCCAGCTTTCGCCGCGAGATTCGGCCTGGCGACAATGCATTGGCGCCCAGCCAATCCGAGCCGGGCCTCAGGGGAGTCTTCATCCGGGTCCTCCTACTTTGAGATCTCGCAAGACCCTCGTAGGTACGCCTCGTCAATCAGTTCGTGCGCCGCCATGCGTCCTCGCTTTCCCGCTCCGCACCTTCGCCGTCGCTCGAGGACACGGGCGTTGTGTATGTCAAGGTGCCGCCAGTAGTCTCGGAGGCCCCAACCAAAGGAGACCACATCGCCGTAAACGCCGATCCCACGTCAGAGCGACCGGATCCCGCACCGCGGGAATTGGACAGCGCCACCACGAGCATGAGTGCTGGGATGGGGAGCCTCCCACCGTCAGAAGGCCCTCCCGAGCCAACCGTCGCCGAGCGTCAGGTGGCCGATTTGATCCCGATCGAGGCCGATCCGGAGATCGCCAGAGCCGTCCTCGGTCGCGTGCCGCTCTGGTTTCACACGTTCTCGCTCGACGGGTCCAAGGAGCTCTACACCCACGGCGTCGCCCGCGACCACCGCTACCGGATCCCCGCCCTTCCCGAGGACTTCAGCAGGATGAGCGTGCTTGACGTCGGCACCTTCGACGGCTTTTACGCGTTCCTCGCCGAGGCGCGCGGGGCGAGGCGGGTCGTCGCGGTCGACAACGAGCAGTACAGGGAATGGGTCAGCTCGCGCTGGGGCGTCGAGCTGGAGGGAGGCGAGGGGTTCGCCGCGATCCGGGAGCTACTCGACTCCGAGGTCGACTACCGCCGGCTCGACGCATTCGATCTGGACGAGCTCGCTGAGACGTTCGACCTCATCCTCTGCTTCGGGATTCTCCACCGGGTGGAGAATCCGATGGGCCTGCTCAAGACGCTTCGGCGGCGCCTCGCGGCCGGCGGACGGGTGCTGCTCGAAACCCACGGCCCGGCCGATCGGGCTCTCGAATCCTCGGCGGCGGTTCACATTCCCTCGGCAGGAGAGGTCTATGCCCGTGATGACTTCGTGTACTGGGGCTTCACCCCCGCAGGTTTGGACGCGATGGCCCGCCATGCGGGCTTCGAGGGCTTCGAGCTGATCGACGCGCCGGTGATCGACGGCCATCCGCGTGTGCTCGGGGGGCTCCGATCCGGCCCGCTCGCCTGATCGCGGACCGGCGCCTGCCCGCCGGCATTCGGCTCGTTCTTCAAGTTCCGTCTGCGGCTAACCGGTCAGGACGCGATCGATCTCGAACTTCCTCGGCCACGCGATCGTTTCGGCCGCAACGTACAGGCCTAGGGCGAAGACGATGGTCGCCAGCCCGAACGGCCCGCGCATGTGAGGCGGCCGCTCTTCAAGCTGGACTCGCTTGTGTGATCCATCGAAGTCGACCGTCACCGGGTTGAGCCCGAGGTTGGTCGGATGAGCAATCGCACTGAAGCGTCGTTAGGCGGCTGCGTAGAGACCGCGGAACGAGGTTGGAGTCGTTGAATCCCGGAGACCGGTGATCC
>JBOGZI010000047.1:0-4830 GCA_050697275.1 Solirubrobacterales bacterium
GCGCCAGCGCCGCCCTACGGGCATCGGCTCGACCGGCACGGCAGGCAGCGGCGGGAACCTGCCGATCACCGTGCGCGAGATCGGCTGGCTCGCGCTCGTGGGAGCGGGTCTCTTGATACTCGTCTCGCGAGCCTCAACCGCCCGTTCGGTGTGAGGGCCGCGTTACCGTGGAGCTTCATCCGGTGACCTCCTTGGGTCTGGGTGGCTTGAGCACCCCCAGCCTCCAAGGAGGCCCGGATGAACAACGTGGTTAGGAACTACAGCTAGTCGAGCTCGGCCTGGTCGGCGACCAGCCGCGCCAGGGCGAGCGAGGAGGTGGCGGCGGGGGAGGGGGCGTTCCGGACGTGCAGGGCGTGCTCGGTGCGGTCGACCACGAAGTCGTCGACGAGGCGCCCGTCGCGGCCGAGGGCCTGGGCTCGGATCCCCGCCGGCCCGGGGAGGACGTCCCGCGCCGAGAGCTCGGGGACGTAGCGGCGCAGCGCCCGCACGAAGGAGCGCCGGCTGGCGGCATGGGAGAGCTCGGTGAGGCCGGTGCGCCAGAAGCGCGCCGCGAGCCGCCAGGTGCCGGGCCAGCCCAGCTCGGAGCCGAGGTCGCGAGGGCGGAGCCGGAGCGGCCGGTAGGCGTCCCGGGCGCCGACCATCAGCGCCGACGGCCCGAGCAGCACCTCGCCGTCGATCGTCCGGGTCAGATGGCCGCCGAGGAAGGGGAGGTCGGGGTCCGGGACCGGATAGATGCTGGCGCGCACCAGCTCGCGGCGCTCCGGCCGCAGTCGCAGGTAAGCGCCGCGGAAGGGGACGATCCGCGGCTCGGCCGGGGCACCGGCGGCCACCGCGAGGCGATCCGACCAGGCGCCTGCGCAGCAGACGACGTAGCCCGCGCGAGTCGAGCCCGCTGCGTGCTCCACTCCTACAGTGCTGCCCTCGGTGCGCAGCGCCCTCACTCCGCAGCCGGCGACGACGGAGCCTCCGGCGGCCTCGACGTCCGAGGCGAAGGCGCGCGCCACCTCGGCGAAGTCCACCACGCCAGTGTTGGGCGAGTGGAGCGCTGCGACCCCGCGGGCGTGGGGCTCGATCTCGCCGATTTCCTCCGGGCCGACCCGGCGGAGGCCGGGCACCCGGTTGGCGGCGCCGCGGCGCTCGAGCTCGTCCAGCCGCTCGAGCTCGGCCTCGTCGGTGGCGACGATCAGCTTGCCGTCGCGGCGCGCCTCGATCCCGCGCTCCTCGCAGTAGGCGTAGAGCTCCGCCGCGCCCTCCACGCAGAGCCGCGCCTTGAGCGAGCCCGGCGCGTAGTAGATGCCCGCGTGGATCACGCCGCTCGAGTGCGAGGTCTGGTGGGCGCCGAGCTCGGGCTCGCGCTCCAGCACGCAGAGGCTCGCGCCCGGCCGGCGGGCGAGCAGCTCCCGGGCGACCGCGAGGCCGAGGATCCCGCCGCCCACCACGACCAGGTCGCATTCGCGCGGGGGCTGCGGGGCGGGCGGGCTCATCGCGGGGCTCCGATCCTAGGCTCCGCCGCGGTTACGATCGCGCGATGGCCCTGCCCCTGAAGCCGCCGATCAAGCCACAGCTGGCGCTCTCGCGAAAGGAGCTGCCCACCGGCGAGGAGTGGGTCTACGAGCCCAAGTACGACGGCTTCCGCGCGATCGCCTTCGTCGATGGCGACGAGGTCTACCTGCAGTCGCGCGGCGCCAAGCCGCTGCGCCGCTACTTCCCCGAGGTCGTGTTCCCGAAGGGCCGCTACGTGCTCGACGGGGAGCTTGTCATCCTCGACGACGACGGCCGCGAGGAGTTCAACCGCCTCCAGATGCGCCTGCACCCGGCCGAGTCACGAGTGAAGATGCTGGCGGAGGAGACGCCGGCGCTGTTCCGGGCCTTCGACCTGCTGGCGCGCGACCGCTCGAAGCTGACCTCGAAGCCCTTCAGCGAGCGCCGCGCCGCGCTCGAGAAGCTGATCGCGGCCGCGCCGGGCCGCAAGAAGAGCGCCTCGGGATCGGTCGAGGTGACCCCGCTGACCAAGTCGCCCAAGACCGCGGAGCCGTGGCTCGCCGGGGGCGAGGGAGTGATCGCGAAGCAGGTCGAGGCCGCCTACAAGCCCGGCGAGCGCAAGGGGATGGTGAAGGTGAAGCGGGTGCGGACCATCGACTGCGTCATCGTCGGCTGGCGGCCCGGCAAGGAGAAGAGCACGGTCGGCTCCCTGATCCTCGGCCTCTACGACAAGAGGGGGAAGCTGATCCCGATCGGCCATACGTCGGGCCTGAAGGCGAAGGAGAAGCGCGAGCTGGTCAAGGAGCTGAAGCCCTACGAGACCGGCGAGAAGGGCTCAGGGGACCCGAGCCGCTGGGACGCCAACCGCGAGCTCGAGTGGTACTCGCTGCGGCCGGAGCTGGTCGTCGAGGTCACCTACGACCACACCAGCGGCGGCCGCATCCGCCACGGCTCCAAGATCGTGCGCTGGCGCGACGACAAGAAGCCGCGCGACTGCAAGATCGACCAGCTCGTCTGACCCTCGTGCCCTAGGCGGCCGGGGAGACCGCCTCGAGGATGTAGGGCCAGACGTGAACCTCCCAGATCGAGGAGGCGATCAGCATCGGGATCGCGATCGTCACGGTCACCAGCGTCGCGGCCAGCAACTGGTCCCACTCGCTGCGGCGGCTGGCGATGGTCCAGGCGGCGAGCGGCAGGAAGACCGCGGTCAGCTCCAGCAGCGCGTGGGGGAGCGCGGTGAGCAGCAGCACCCCCGGCGAGATGCCGACGCTGTCGGCGATCGTGGAGGCGATCACGCCGAGGGCGAGCGCCTGGGTGAGCAGCGAGAAGCAGGTGACTGCGACCACCCAGGTGAAGGCGATCGGCCGGGCCCGCTCGTGCACCCAGCGCGACAGCCCCGTCTTGCGGGCGGTGGAGAGTGGCAGCGAGCTGCCGGCGATGAAGCCGGCGACGCAGGCGAAGGCGTGGAGCGCGAGCACCAGCGAGTTGCGCGCCACGATCTCGGCGATCTCGTCTAGATCGAGGCCGTGCGCCGGGCCGGGCAGATACACGAAGCCGAGGTCGGGCTCGATCACGAAGGCGACCACCCAGACCGCGAGCAGCAGGAGCATCGCGATCCCGGCCGCGCCGAGGAACCAGGAGCCGAGGATCCGCCTCGGATCCCGCCGCCAGCCGTCGAGCGACTCACGCGTCCGCGCCATGCCGTGGACGAAGGCGTATTCGTTCGCTTCCATCACGGTTTCATCGGTCGGGGCGCCGCGCGGCCTGAGGGTTGATATGCGTCGCGGGATCCCGAGCCACCGAGGAGGACTATGGCTCCCGGGGCTACACGGCGGTGGATCCGGAGGGCAACCTCTGGAGCTTCGGCACCTACCGGCCGGAACTCCCGCGAGCTTGGAGGCGAGCGGGAGGGATCGTCGGGGTCAGCGGCGCCGGCGGACCCGGAGGCGGTCGCGGGTGGAGCTGCCGACGTTGCCGGCCACATCGATCGCGCGCACCACGAGGGTGTAGCGCCGGCTGCGGCCGCGCCCCGGTCGCAGTCGCTCGGTGTGGGGCGAGCTGCAGGGGAAGAAGGCCCGCCGGCGCTTGGGGCCGTTCTTGAGCCGGCACTGGTAACGGACCCCCGGCTCGTCGGCGACGAACCGCCACCGCGCCCTCGCCCGCCGTGCGGCCGCGGCGGCTCGCTTGCCGTTGCGGCTGCCCTTGCGCCGCCCGAGGACGAGCCTGTTCGGGGGGCGCCTGAGGAAGAACACGCGGGGCGCCGTGGTCTCCGGGACGGCCGCGTCGCCCCGGGCCTGGTCGCCAGGCGCCGTGTCGCCCGGGGTCGTGTCGTCGGGGGCAGTGTCGACGAGGAAGGCCCGGGTGGCGGGCGAGGCGTCTGGGTTCCCGGCCCGGTCGCGCGCCCGCACCTGGAAGTCGTGGACCCCGTCGGCGAGCGGCGCGGTGGTGTGGGTGCCCTCGCCCGAGCAGGGGCCGAAGGCGCCGCCGTCGGTGGAGCACTGGAAGCCGGCGAGCTGGGGATCCGGGCTGGAGAAGGTGAAGGTGGGGGTGGGGTCGGCGGTCAGGGCACCCGGTCCCGAGTCGATCGCGGTCTCCGGCGCGGTGGTGTCCAGCTCGCGGGCGAAGCGCGCCACCGCGGCATCTGAGCTGGCCGCGGTGTAGAGGCTGGCGCCGTCGGCCGAGAGCGCCAGACCGCCGAGGCCGCCGAGGCCGCTTTCGACGCCGATGAAGCCGCCGAGGTCCTCGACCCCCGCGCAGTCGTTGGTCGAGTCTCCGTCGGAGCGGTCGAGGTCGGGGATGTCCGGGTCGGCGGCGATGCAATCGACGTAGGTGAGGGCGCCGCCGGCACCGAGATCGAAGCGCGCCACCGCGGCATCGAACGAGGCAGTCGCGTAGAGGCTGGCGCCGTCGGCCGAGAGCGCCAGGGCGTTGAGCCCGGCGAGGCCGGTGTTGTCGCCGTTGTCGAGGTCGGGGGAGGGGTTGCTGGCGGGGTCCTCGACCCCGGTGCAGTCGTTGGTCGAGTCGCCGTCGGAGGGGTCGAGGTCGGGGATGCTGGCGTCAGCGGCGACGCAGTCGAGGTAGGTGAGGGCGCCGCCGGGGCCGAGCTCGAAGCGCGCCACCGCGGCATCGAACGAGGCGGCAGCGTAGAGCCTGGCGCCGTCGGCCGAGACCGCCAGGTCGCTGAGGCCGGCGAGGCCGGTGTTCTGGCCGCCCACAAAAGTCCCGCCTGTGCGGTCCTCGACCCCCATGCAGTCGTTGGTCGAGTCGCCGTCGGAGGGATCGAGGTCGGGGATGTCGGAGTCAGCGGCGACGCAGTCCCGGGAGGTGAGGGCGCCGCCGGGGCCGATC
>JBOGZI010000048.1:0-10201 GCA_050697275.1 Solirubrobacterales bacterium
CGCTTGTGCTGGGGGTTGCCGGCACGCTCTTGGTCGTGGACGATGACCTCGAGCTCGCCTCCCGGTATCGCGAGACCCTCGCGGTGGCGAACGGCAAGTACCTGAGCGCCGCGCCGCTCGAGGCGCCGGGGGCGGCTCGAGCGGGGACGGTCTTCGGCTACCAGGGCGAGCCCTCCTGGCTCTTCCTCACCGTGGAGTCCCCATACAGCGGCGCGGTCAGGGGGGCCGAGGTGATGACCGAAGGGGGGGCGCGCGTCGCCCTCCCGTCCTTCCGGCTCGAGCCGGCGACCGGGAGCTGGGGGCAGGCGCTGCCGGTCGAGCTGTGGAGCGTCTCGGCGGTCAGGTTGCGCCTCGCGGACGGCGGGGCGCTGCTCGCCAGGTTCGAGGAGTAGCCCCAGCGGGTAGGCCCAGAGGGCCGATTGACTGGTCAGTCAACCAGGCAGGCGAGGCGCTAATATCCCGCGCCGCGCGGCCCCCGGCCGCCTCTCGTTTCGTTCGAGGGTGCTCCGCAGGCGAAGCCAAGGAGCAACCCGCTTAATCAGAGACGCCTTCAAGGAGGACCGCAATTGAAGATCTGCGTACTCGTCAAGGAGGTCCCGGACGCCGCCGTCGACAAGCGGATCGACCCCGAGAGCAAGCGTCTCGACCGCTCCGGTGAGAAGAACCTCAACCCCTTCGACACCCACGCGATCGAGGCCGCGATGCAGATCAAGGAGGGCGGCACCGACGTCGAGGAGATCGTCGCCGTGACCATGGGACCCGAGAGCGCGGTCCGTGCTCTCCACAAGGCGGTGGCCCTCGGCGCGGACCGATCGGTGCACCTGACCGACGAGGCCCTGGCTGGCTCCGACGTCTGCGCCACCGGCTACGCGCTCGCCAGGGTGCTGGAGAAGGAGAGCCCCGACCTCGTCCTGCTCGGGCAGCAGTCCGACGACGGCGAGTGCTACACGATCGGCGCGGTCGTCGCCGACCACCTGAAGATGCCCTCGCTGACCCAGGTGATCAAGGTCGACGCCGCCGAGGGCAAGCTCACCTGTGAGCGCCAGGCGGAGTACGGGTACGACACGGTCGAGGTCGAGCTCCCTGCCGTGATCAGCGTCGGCGACGCGATCAACGAGCCGCGCTACCCGAGCCTGAAGGCGATCATGGGCGCGAAGAAGAAGCCACTCGACACTCACGCCACCGGTGACGTCGGGATCGAGAGCGAGAGGGTCGGGGAGACCGGCTCGCGCACCACCGTGCTCGAGCTCAAGCCTCCGCCCGAGAAGGAGGCCGGCGAGATCATCGAAGACGAGGACACCAACGAGACGGTCGAGAAGATCGTCGCCTGGCTCGACGAAAGGAAGCTGATCTGATGGCAGGCATCCTGGTCTACGCCCTGCACGACGACGAGGGCAACTTCAACAAGAACTCGCTGGGGGCGCTCTCGGAGGCTTCGAAGCTCGCCGGCGAGCTGGGCACCGAGGCGGCGGCGGTCGTGGTCGGCGACGTCTCCGACGACGCCGCTGCCGGGCTGGGCGCCTACGGCGTGAAGAAGGTCTACCGCTGCAAGGAGGCCCCGGAGGGCCTCGCGCAGCCGATCGTCGACGTGATGGCCAAGGTGATGCAGGACAACGACATTTCCTACGCCCTGTTCGGCGGCGGCCTGCTCGGCTTCGAGATCGGGGCCGGCCTGACCGCGCGGCTGAACGCGGGTGTGACGATGGAGGTCACCGCGGTCAACGTCCAGGACGGCAAGCTGGTCGCCGAGCGGCCGATCCTGCAGGACTCGCAGATCGCCGACGTCGGCTACGTCGAGGAGCCCGGGATCATCATCGGCAGGCTCAATGCCTTCGACGAGAACGAGACCGGCGGCACCGCCGAGGTGGAGGACGTCCAGGTCGAGCTCTCGGAGTGGTCGACCAAGGCGAAGATGGTGACGCGCGGCGAGTCCCGTGGCGAGGACGTCAACATCGAGGATGCCGAGGTCCTGATCGGCGGCGGCCGCGGCCTGGGCAAGAAGGAGAACTTCGAGCTCGCCGAGCAGCTCGCCGAGTCGATGGGAGGCGCCGTGGCTGCCACCCGCGCGGTGGTCGACGCGGGCTGGTACCCCTACGCCGCCCAGATCGGGCAGACGGGCAAGACGGTGGCGCCGAAGATCTACCTCGCGCTCGGGATCTCCGGAGCGATCCAGCACAAGGTCGGCATGCAGAACTCCGAGAGCATCGTCGCGATCAACAAGGATCAGAACGCACCGATCTTCGAGTTCTGCGACCTCGGGGTGGTCGGGGACCTGCACAAGATCGTCCCCAAGCTGACCGAGGCGATCAAGGCCAAGAAGGGCGGCTGATGGCGGTAACTCCCGCTGAGTTCCCGCCGCCGGTGAAGCCGGCGGAGGAGTTCGTCACCGGGATCACCGACCCGGAGGAGGAGCGGATCGAGGTCGGGATCGCGATCGCCGGCGGTGGCCCGGCCGGGCTGGCCTGCGCGATCAAGGCCGCCCAGCTGCTCGAGGACGAGCCGGAGCTCTCCGAGAAGCTCGGCGAGGTGCCGATCGCCGTTATCGAGAAGGGCAAGACCCCCGGCGCCCACCTGCTCTCCGGCGCCAACCTGGTCCCGTCCGCGATGCAGGAGCTGTTCCCCGACCTCGACCCGTCCGAGTGGCCGGTCTTCGGAGAGGTCACCAAGGACGCGGTCTACCTGCTGACCAAGAAGCGGGCCCTGCCGCTGAAGCCCCCGCCCCCGAACTTCCGCAACCACGGCAACTACGTCACCTCCGTCGCCAAGCTGGGCCGCTTCCTCGGCGAGAAGGCCGAGGAGGAGGGCGTCTACATCCTCAGCGAGACCGCCGCCGACAAGCTGCTGGTCGAGGACCGGATCGTCCGCGGGGTGCGCTCCGGCGACAAGGGGCGCGACCGCGAGGGCAAGGAGCTGCCGAACTTCGAGCCGGGATCGGACGTGGTCGCCAAGGCGACGGTGCTCGCCGAGGGCACGCTCGGCCACCTGACCGACGCCGCGCTCGACTACTTCGACCTGCACGGCCCCAACCCAAGGCGCTGGGAGATCGGCGTCAAGGAGGTCTGGGAGGTGCCGAAGCCGCTCGACCGCGTGATCCACACGATGGGCTGGCCGCTCCGCAAGCGCGCCAAGTGGAACGAGTTCGGCGGCAGCTTCATCTACCCGATGGGCGAGGACAAGGTCGCGATCGGGCTGGTGGTCGGGCTCGACACCACCGACGCCACCTTCTCCTGCCACGACGCGCTCCAGGAGCTGAAGACGCATCCGTTCGTGAAGAAGATCCTCGAGGGCGGCAAGCGCGCCGCCTGGGGCGCAAAGACGATCCCGTCCGGGGGCTACTGGTCGATGCCGAAGCGGCTCTCGACCCCCGGCATGGTGATCGCGGGCGACGGGGCGTCAATGGTCAACATTCCCTACCTCAAGGGGATCCACTACGCGATGCACGCCGGCATCTACGCGGCGGAGGCGATCGTCGAGGCGCTCAAGCAGGACTCGGTCAACTTCGAGGCCTACGAGCGCAAGGTGAAGGACTCGGTGATCGAGGATGACCTCTACCGGTCGCGCAACGTTCGCCAGGGGTTCTCCAAGGGCTTCTTCGTCGGCGGCGCGATCGCCAGCGCCTGGGCGCTCACCCGCGGCGCCTTCCCCCCGGGTCACTGGAAGTCCGAGAGCGACGCGGAGATCCCGGTGGAGATCGACGGCGCCGCGAAGCAGTATCCGAAGCCGGACAACAAGTACCTCTACGACAAGCTCAACTCGGTCTTCGCCTCCGGGAACGCCACCCGCGATGACGCACCCAACCACATCCGGATCCAGGAGAAGGTCCCGAAGGAGATCGCCCAGACCTGGGTCTCCATGTGCCCGGCTCACGTCTACGAGATTCCCGACGAGCAGCTCGAGAACGGCGCTGAGGTCGTGGACGTCCAGGTGACGCCCTCCAACTGCGTCCAGTGCGGCGCGATCACCGCCAAGGGCGGACGGCTGACGCTGCCGGAGGGCGGCGACGGGCCTCTGTACCAGGAGACGTAGTCAGGGACCCGACGCGCCGGTTCCGGAGCCGGCGACGAAGGCAGCGACCGCAGCGGCGTCCTGGCCCCTGACGAGATTTCGCGGCATGTTGCCGCTGCCCCGGCCGCCGATCCGGATCGCGGTCAGGACCTCCTGCTCGTCGAGGGGGATCTCGTCCAGGTTGGGACCGATCTGACCGTTGGTCCCGGCCGCGTCGAGGGTGTGGCAGGAGCCGCAGTTCTCGACGAACAGCGCTCGTCCCCGTCTCTCCACGGGAGCGAGAGGCTGATCCTGGTCGACCGGCTGCTGGGAGCCCGCGGTCACGGTCTCCTGCTCGACGGTCTCCCCGCTGTCACCGTCGCCACAGCCCACGAGGAGCGGGCCGGCTGCGAGGGCGATTGCCGCGATCGCCGTGATCGAGCGGGTGCGTCGCATTGCACCCCGATTACCCGCGCCGCGGCGCCGCCTAACTATCCTCGCCTCATGAGCGATCCGTTCGGCTCGGCTCAGACGCTCGAGCGGGAGCTGCTCGAGTTCGCACCGGACGCCGTGGTCGGCGTCGACGAGGACGGCTTGATCGTGTTGGCCAACTCGCGCACCCAGGAGGTCTTCGGCTACTCGCGAGACGAGCTGATCGGGCGAAGCGTCGAGCAACTCGTACCCGACCACCTGCGGGGCGGGCACGCCGGCCACCGGCAGGGCTACTTCGAGGCGCCGCGGACCCGGCCGATGGGCGCCGGGCTCGACCTCTACGCGCGCCGCAAGGACGGCAGCGAGTTCCCCTGCGAGATCTCGCTCTCCGCGGTCGAGACGGGCTCGGGGCTGCTGGCGCTGGCAGCGGTGCGCGACATCACCGAGCGGCGCCGGTCCCAGGACGAGCTAACGCGGACGGTGAGGCGGCTCCAGGCTGCTGCGGACGTGGCCCTCGCCGTCGGCGGCGAGACGGACATCGGCAGGGTGCTCGATGCGATCGTGGGGCGCGGCCGCGCGCTGGTGGACGCACGGGCGCTGGTCATCCTGCTTCGCGAGGGCCGCGGGCTGAAGGTCGCTGCGACGGCCGGCGCGCTCGACCCGCGTGTGCGCGAGCTCGAGTTCGAACCCGGCGAGGCCTCCGAGGAGATCCTGCGCGGCACCATCGGTGCCGCCCGTCAGCTTGGCAGCTCCGCGGCCAACTCCCTCGTCGCTCCCTTGGTCTTTCGCGGGGAGCCCTTTGGGGTCGCGGTCGCGCTCGACCGCGCCGGGGAGCCGCGGCGATTCGATATCGAGGACCAGCGGCTGCTCGAGGCATTCGCGGCGAGCGCCGCCACCGCCCTCGCAACCGCGCGCTCCGCGGCGGAGGAGCGGGTGCAGAATACGATCGAGGCCGCCGAGCAGGAGCGCAGCCGCTGGGCGCGCGAGCTGCACGACGAGACCCTGCAGGCGCTGGCGGTGCTGCGGATGACGCTGTCATCCGCGCTGCGCCAGGAGACGAGCGAGGCCCTGGAGGAGGCGGGCCGGGAGGCCGTCGCGCAGATCAGCGACGAGATCACGAATCTGCGCAGCCTGATCACCGAGCTGAGGCCCGCCGCGCTCGACCAGATCGGGCTGGAGGCGGCCCTGCACGCGCTCGCCGAGCACCACGGCAGGGCGCGGGACCTCGAGGTCTCCTCCCGGGTGGAGCTGCCGCGGGACCAGGAGCGGCCCCCGGTGCTGGAGACGACCGTCTATCGGCTCGTGCAGGAGGCGCTCAGCAACGTCGCCAGGCACTCGCACGCCGCGCATGCAGAGCTGGCGGTGACGATGGACGGCGGGCGGATCGAGGTCATGGTGAGCGACGACGGCATCGGCTTCGAGCCTGCCCTGGTCAAGGAGGGCTTCGGGCTCGCCGGGATGCGGGAGCGAACGGGCCTGATCGGGGGCAGCCTGGAGATCAGCTCGACCCATGGCGCGGGCACGGTGGTCCGGGCCCGGATCCCCACTCACCCAGCGCCCGCCGCTGAAGAGCTAGATGACTAGACGTCGATCAGCCCGCGATCGAGCGCATAGCGGACCAGCTCCGACCGGGTCGTCATCCCGAGCTTCTGCTGGATGTGCGCGCGGTGGGACTCGACGGTGCGCACGCTCAGGTAGAGCTTCTCGGCGATCTCGTTGTTGGTGTGGCCGAACGCGATCAGGCGGAGGACCTCGAGCTCGCGCTCGGAGAGGTCGTCGGGCGAAGCGATCTCGGGCTCTGCGGCGAGTCGCGCCCCCAGCTCCGGCTGCAGGTAGGTCCGTCCCTGGGCGGCCATCCGAACGGCCTTGACCAGCTCCTCGCTCGCCGCCTCCTTGAGGATGTAGCCGAGCACTCCCGCCTGCAGCGCCTCGCGCGCGAACGCGGTCTCGTCCTGCATCGTGAGCACGACGATCTCCGTCTCGGGGGACTGCTCGCGGATCTCAGGTATGGCCGCCAGGCCGGAGCCCCCGGGCATGTTGATGTCGAGGATCAGCACCCCCGGCCGGTGGCCGTTGACGTAACGGGTCGCTGACTCGGCGTCGCCCGCCTCCGCGACCACCTCGATGTCGGGTTCGCTCTCCAGCATCAGCCGCAGCGCGGTTCGCACCACCGCGTGGTCGTCGGCGAGCACCACCGTGATCGACTTGCCGTCGCTCCCCTGTTCACCCCCCTTGGGCACGGGCAAACCTTAGCCCGCCGCGGCGCCGCGACAGCTCCGCTGGCGGGCTCAGGCCTGCAGCGCCGGTTCGCGGGCGAAGGCCCTGATCAGCTCCGCGAGCCGGGCGGGCTGATCGATCGAGACGAAGGTCGCAGAGTCGGGGATCCGCTCGACCCGCGCGTCCGGCATCGAGGCCGCGAGTCGCTCGGCGTGCTCGACCTTGAACCACCGGTCCTCGGGCGCCCAGGCGAACAGGGTGGGACGCTGGAAGCCCTCGAGCTCGCTGGCCGCCTCGATCGTCTGGCTGGGCGAGATCCCGAGGATCGCCTTTCGGGTGTCGCGACGGACCCCGGGATCCTCGAGTCCGGGCCGCACCCAGTCATCCAGCAGGTCGTCGTCCAGGCGGGTCTTGGTGAGGACGCCGTAGGCGAGCGGCGACCTTCGCAGCGGCTTGATCCGCAGGCTCTGCCCGACCGCGGAGAGGGCCCCCGGGATCCGGGCGGTGGGCTTCAGGTAGGAGAAGAGCTTGGGCGGGAAGTTGTCGTAGGCGTCGCAGTTGGTCAGCACCAGCCGCCCGACCCGCTCCGGGTGCTTGGTGGCGACGATCTGGCTGATCGCGCCGCCCGTGTCGTTGCCGACCAAGGTGACCTGATCGAGCTCGAGCGCCTCGAGGAACTCGGCGACGATGCGCGCGATCCCGGGCGGGGAGAGGTCGGCGCCCGGATCCATCGGGACCGAGTGCGATCCGAGCGGCCAGTCGGGGACGATGCAGCGGAAGTCGGGGCTGAGCGCCTCGGCCACCCGCTCCCAGAGCCGGCCGTTGACCAGCAGCCCGTGGACGAAGACGATCGGCTCGCCCGAGCCCGAGTCGCGGTAGCGGATCGTCCCCTGGGAAAGTCGGACCTCTCGCATACAGCCTGTATGTATATCAGGCCGGGGCCGATCCGATCGGCAGTCGGTCCGGGCCGGCCCGGTATGTCCCCGGGCCGTGGCTAGAATCGAAGGGGATGAAGGCCGAGATCCACCCCGAGTACGTCCTCTCGCACATCCACTGCTCCTGCGGGAACGAGTTCTACACGCGCTCCACCCAGTCGGAGTTGCACGTCGAGCTCTGCTCTCGGTGCCACCCGTTCTACACCGGTAAGCAGAAGCTGGTCGACACCGGCGGCCGCGTCGAGCGCTTCCGCAGGCGAGCCGCGAAGCGCCAGCGGGGAGAGTAGGAGGGCGTGGCGGGGTCCAACGGCGCTGCCGACGGCGCCAACCCGGGGACCGCCCCCGAGGTGAGCGCTCAGGACGAGCGGATGCCCGACGGGAGGCCGGTCGCCACCGGCGACGCCCCGATCGGGGGGCAGGCGGTGCTCGAGGGCGTGATGATGCGCGGCGTCTCGACCTGGGCGGTGGCCGTCCGCAACCCCGAGGGCGAGATCGAGGTCACCTCCGAGCCGATCGTCTCCTGGGCGAAGCGGCATCGGGTGCTGCGCTGGCCCGTGATCCGAGGGGTGATCGCGCTCGCCGAATCGCTCAAGATCGGCTTCCGGGCGCTGGCGATCTCGGCCAACGCCCAGCTCGAGGAGGACGAGGAGGGCGAGAAGGAGGAGATCGGGGGCTTGATGTGGGGCCTGACGATCGCCCTCTCGCTGGCCCTCGCGGTGGGACTCTTCTTCGTGATCCCGGTCGGCGCCACCAGCCTGATCAAGGACCAGCTCGGCTCGGCCCTCCTCTTCTGGCTGGTCGAGGGGCTGCTGCGCACCGCGATCTTCATCGGCTACATCGTCGCGATCAGCCGGCTGCCCGACCTGCGCCGCGTCTTCGAGTACCACGGCGCCGAGCACAAGACGATCTCCTGCTTCGAGGCCGGCGACGAGCTGAAGCCCGAACGGGCGACCCTCTACTCGCGGCTTCACCCGCGCTGCGGCACCAGCTTCCTGCTGATCGTGATGGTCCTGGCGATCTTCGTCTTCGCCCCGATTGGCCTGCCCGAGTGGTACTGGCTGCTCGCCTCCCGCATCCTCGGCATCCCGCTGATCGCCGGCCTTTCCTACGAGGTGATCAAGTGGGCGGGCAAGAATCGCAACAAGGGCTGGGTGCGGGCGCTGATGTGGCCGGGGCTGATGCTGCAGAACCTGACCACCCGGGAGCCCGACCAGGAGCAGCTCGCGGTGGCGATTGAGGCGCTCGAGGCCGTGCTCGCGGTCGAGGACCCCGAGCAGGCGAAGAAGGACCAGGAGATCGAGATAGTCGCGTAGGTTCCTGGTCGTACCCTTCGCGGTGTGATCGACCAGCTGGTGGAGCAGATCGAGAGCCGCTACGCGGAGCTTGAGCGGCAGATGTCCGATCCCGCGGTCCACGCGGACCGGGAGCGCTTCGCCGAGCTCGGGCGCGAGCACAACCGCCTCCGGGGCGCCCACGAGCTGGCCGGCCGCTACCGCAAGCTGAGCGACGACCTCGAGGGGGCCCGCGAGCTGCTCGCCGAGGACGGCGATGACCCCGAGCTGAAGAAGCTCGTCGCCGAGGCCCCGGCGGAGCTCGAGGAGCTCGCCGAGCAGATCCGGCTGGCGATGGTCGAGCGCGACCCGAACGACGGGAAGAACGTGATCGTCGAGATCCGAGCCGGCACCGGCGGCGACGAGGCGGCCCTGTTCGCCGGGGACCTCTACAAGATGCTCAGCCGCTATGCCGAGCGGCGAGGCTTCGGGACGGAGGTGATCTCGCAGTCACCGGCCGACGTCGGCGGCTTCAAGGAGGTCACCTTCGCGATCAAGGGCGACGGCGCCTACTCGGTGTTCAAGTACGAGGGCGGTACCCACCGCGTGCAGCGCGTGCCGAAGACCGAGTCCCAGGGACGCATCCACACCTCGACCGCGACGGTCGCGGTGCTGCCGGAGGCCGAGGAGGTCGAGGTGGAGATCGACGAGAACGATCTGGAGACCGAGACCTACCGCTCGACGGGTCCCGGCGGGCAGTCGGTCAACACCACCGACTCGGCGGTGCGGATCTCGCACAAGCCGACCGGCGTCCAGGTCTCGATGCAGGACGAGAAGTCGCAGCGGCAGAACCGCGAGAAGGCGATGCGGGTTCTGCGGGCCCGCCTGCTGGAGCGGCAGATCTCCGAGCAGCAGGCCGAGATCGCCTCCGAGCGCCGGGCGCAGGTCGGGACCGGCGAGCGCTCCGAGAAGATCCGCACCTACAACTTCCCCCAGGACCGGATCACCGACCACCGGGTGAAGCTGACCGCCAGCGGAGTCGAGCGGGTGCTCGGCGGCGAGCTGGAGCAGTTCACCGAGGGGCTCTCAGCCGAGGAGAAGCGTCAGCGGCTCGAGGCGCAGGCGGCCGAGTCCGCCAGCTGATGGACTGCGGCAACCACGTCTTCGCACGAGTACGGCTCCATGGCGTCGACCGTGTTCGGGGCTTCTTCGACGGGGCGCAGGCACGAGAGGCGGCCGGCCTGGCGGACGGGTCGGAGCAGGGATGAGCGCAGCGACGGCGGCGAGCAGCGTCCGCGACGCGCTGGGGGCGGCGACCGACGCGATCGCGGCGGCGGGGTCCGAGTCGGCCCGCCTCGACGC
>JBOGZI010000049.1:0-5610 GCA_050697275.1 Solirubrobacterales bacterium
AGGTGGCGCCGCTCGCCGCGCCGGTCGATCGCCGCCAGCAGCCGCGAGGGGCCTCCGCCGTCGAGCTCGAGCTCGACCCGCGCCGAGTCCTCCCCGAAGCGGATCAGGTCGCGGTCGTTGCCGGTGCGGAAGGAGCGCGCCACGAGGCCGAAATAGAGGGCCTCGAGCAGGTTCGTCTTGCCGGCGCCGTTGGGGCCGTGCACGATCGTGATCCCGGCGCCGAGCTCGGTTCGGGCGGTCCCCAGGTTGCGAAAGCCGCGGCACTCCAGGGCGCTGACGACCATCGGCTCAGACGTTGAGGCGGATGGGCATGACCAGATAGCTGAAGTCGTCCTCGCCCGCCGGCTCGAGCAGCCCGGGTCGCAGGGGAGAGATCAGCTTCACCACCACCTCGTCGGACTCGATGCTCTCCAGCCCGTCGCGGACGAACTCCGGGTTGAAGCCGATCTCGAGCAGCTCGCCGGAGTACGGCGCGGGCAGCGCCTCGCGGGCATCGCCGAGATCGGGGGTCTCCGCGGAGACGACCAGCTCCCCCTCCGAGAAGGAGAGGCGAAGCGCGGCGTTGCGCTGGGCGAGCTGGGAGACGCGCCGAGTCACCTCGAGCAGCTCGGCTCGCGGCAGCTTCACCTCGTGCTCAAAGGACTCCGGCAGCAGCTGGCTGTGGTTCGGGAACTGACCATCGATCAGGCGCGAGCTGAGCGAGACTGCGCCGGCCCGGAAGACCGCCTGGTTGCGGGTCAGCCACAGCCGCAGCGACTCGTCCTCGGCGATCTCGATCAGGCGGGCCAGCTCCCGCAGCGCCCGGGCGGGCACGTTCGCCTCGACCCGCTCGGGAACCGCGGCGCCGAGCTTGGTGCGCTTCACCGCCAGTCGGTAGGAATCGGTCGCGACCATGGTCAGCTGATCCCCCTCGGCGGTGACCAGCACGCCGGTCAGCACCGGCCGGGCCTCGTCGCGGGAGGCGGCCCGGGCGACGCGGTTGATCGTCTCGGCGAGGGGCGCTGCTGGGAGGGCGACCGGGTCGTCCTCGGGCTCCGGGAGCTGGGGGAAGTCATCGGCGGGAAGGGTGCGGAGATGGAAGCGCGAGGAGCCGGCGGCGATCTCCACGTCGCGCTCGGCCTCGCGCAGCTCGAGCGTCACCGACCCCTCCGGCAACGAGCGCGCCACTTCGACCAGCAGCCGCCCGGGCAGCACGACATCGCCGGACCCCTCGAGGTCGGCGTCGAAGCCGATGTCGAGGCCGAGTTCCATATCGGTGGCCCGCAGCCTGGGACCGTTGGAGGTGGTGAGCAGGATGCCCGAGAGCGCCTGGAGGGCGGCTCGAGCGGAGACGGCACGAGAGACGACCAGCAGGGCATCGAGAAGGGCTTGTCGGGTTGCGGTGATCTTCATCTGGTTGAGATCTGGCTAGTAGTAATAAGGGCTGTGGAGAGTGTGGATAGCCCCCGGCGCGATTCTGTCAATCGGTTCGGTCACGATCGATTTGGCTTGGGCTTCAGCTCCACGGTGAGTTGCTCGAGGGTGCGAGAGAGGGTGGCGTCGCGCAGAACGCGGTCCTCGACGCGGCGGATCGCGTTGAGGACGGTGGTGTGATCGCGGCGGTTGAAGGCGCCGGCGATCGCGGGCAGGGAGAGATCGGTGAGCTCCCGGGTGAGGTACATGGCGAGCTGGCGTGCCTGGGTGGTGTTAGCGGCGCGGGTGGGAGAGAGCATCTTCTCGAGCGGGACGCCGAGACGGTTGGCCACGGCGGATTGGATCTGATCGACGGCCGTAGGGGCGCCGGCCTCCTGGGAGACGACGCTCGGCAGGGCCTGGTCGACCAGCTCGGCGGTGGCGCTGGCCGATTGCAGCGAGGAGAAGGCGACTACGCGGGTGAGGGCGCCCTCGAGCAGGCGGAGGTTGCCGGCGGCCCGGGAGGCGATCGAGCGGAGCGCATCGGGTGTCACCCGGTCGCTGCGCTCCCGCGCGAGGTTCGCGAGGAAGATCAGGCGGGTGGCGAGGTCGGGCGGCTCGAGCGCCGCGGTCAGGCCCCACTCAAAGCGGTCGCGGAGGCGCGCGGCGAGCGCTGAGAGCTCGGCGGGGACCCGGTCGGCCGTGAGCACGAGCTGGGCGCCGCCCTCGTACAGGGCGTTGAAGGTGTGGAAGAACTCGTCGGCGGTGCGCGTCTTGCCCTCGAGGAACTGCACGTCGTCGATCAGCAGCACGTCGGCCCGCCGGTAGCGCTGCTTGAACCCCTCGATCACGTGGCTCTGCAGCGAGGAGACGAACTCGTTGGTGAACGCCTCGGCGGTGGTGTACTGGACGCCGAGTCCGGGGTTGTGGCGATGCAGGTAGTTGGCGATCGCGCCGAGCAGGTGCGTCTTGCCGAGGCCCGGCGGCCCGTGCAGGAAGAGGGGGTTGTAGGCCTCGCCCGGAGCCTCGGCGACGGCCAGGGCAGCGGCGTGGGCCAGGTGGTTGCCGGGGCCGATCACGAAGCGCTCGAAGGTGTAGGAGGGATTGAGGGAGACGGGGGTCGGGGCCGCAGGCTCGCGCGCCTCCGGCAGTTCGCCTCCCGGCCGGACGGCGACCAGCTCGGCGCGGTCGAGGCCCTCGGCGGCCTTGAGTACCGCGGCGCGAAGCAGCTCCGGGTAGCGGCGGCTCACCCAGCGGACCACGTAGGGCGGCCCGGCGAGGAAGAGGGTCGGGCCGCGGCGCGCGACCGGGCGAAGCTGATCGAACCAGAGCCGGTAGGTGTCGTCGGCGAGCGAGGCGCGAAGCTCGCGCTGCACCGCGCGCCAGCAGGCGTGGAGCCCTTCGCGGGCAGCATCGGGAGTGTGCCCCGGAACCTTCGTCTCCTCTCGTCAGCCGTGCCGCCGGCGGAGTACCTAGAGCGGGCGATCATAGTCCCGGCCGGCGGGACCCAGAAGGGGCGAGGCGAGCCGCTCCGTGCAAAACGCGGTGAAAACCAATCGCCGCGCTGATCCGTTCCGATCCGCCGGGCGCAGAGCCGATCGGAGCGCGGTCGGCACCTCCTATACTGCCGTGCCCTCCGACCGTCGACCGCGGAGGCTCCTCGAATGAAGCGGACCTACCAGCCGAAGAAGCGCAAGCGGGCCCGCACGCACGGGTTCCGGGCGCGCAGCAGGACGCGTTCCGGTCGAGCCATTCTGCGGCGCAGGCGGCGGAAGGGCCGCAAGCGCCTCGCCGCGTAGTGGCAAGCGCGCGCCGCTCCGACGCCCGACGGGGGCGCCTCTCTCGCAGTGGGGACTTCGATCGCGTCTACCGCGAGGGGAACTCGCGGGGCAACCGCCACCTGGTGCTCTACTCGTTCGCTCGACGCGAGGACGAACCGGGCGGGGAGGCGCGGCTCGGTGTCTCGGTGGGCCGGCGGGTCGGCCGGGCGGTGCGCCGCAACAAGGTGAAACGGGCGATCCGGGAGGCCTTCCGGGAGCTGCGGGGCCAGCTGCGGCCCGGGCACGACTACGTGATCGTGGGGCGTCCCGGGGTCGAGGAGCTGCTCGACCGCGAGGGCGCCGAGGGAGTGCGCGCCTCGCTTGCGGAGCTGGTCGAGACGCGGGACAGGGAGCGTTTGTCGTGAAACGGTGGCCGACCCGCCTGCTGCTCGCGCTGGTGGCCGCCTACCAGCGCTGGATCTCCCCCACCTTCCCGCGCCGCTGCAAGTACGAGCCGACCTGCTCCGTCTACGCGGCGTCGGCGATCCGCGAGCTCGGCGCCCTGCGGGGCTCGATCGTCGCCGCCTGGCGGGTGCTGCGCTGCAATCCCCTCAGTGACGGCGGGATCGACGACCTCTCCGGCCGCCGTCTGTTCAGGGATCATCCCCGCCGCGAGCCGGGACGAGCGGCGGCGGGCACCGATCCGGGGACGGCGCCGGGCGGGGCCGAGGTGGCGCGCTGATGGCCAACATCCTGCAGCCGCTGATCGACGTCGCCAACGAGGTGCTGGTCTTCCTCCACGACAGCGTCGGCCTCGAGTACGGCGCCGCGATCGTCGGCCTCACCTTCATCACCCGGGCCCTGATCATCCCGCTCTCGGTCAAGCAGATCCGCTCGATGCGCGAGATGTCGGCGATCCAGCCGCAGCTGAAGGAGATACAGGAGAAGTACAAGGACGATCGCGAGCGGCTGCAGCGGGAGAGCATGCGCCTCTTCCAGGAGCACGGCGTCAACCCCTTCGCCTCCTGCCTACCGCTGCTCTTGCAGCTCCCCGTCTTCATCTCGCTCTTCTACCTCCTGCAGAGCGACGAGTTCAAGGACGAGGTGCGCACCGCCGGCGAGGAGTCCTGGCTGTTCGTCAGCAACCTCACCGAGAAGGCGACGGGCGGCGAGCTGATGGCGCTGCTGGTGCTCTACATCGGCACCTCGGTGATCGCCGGGATGATCATGACCGGCCGCACAGCGAGCGGCCAGCAGCGGATGATCGCGATGGGCCTGCCGATCCTGTTCACGCCGATCATGATCAGCTTCCCCGCGGGCCTGCTCGTCTACTGGATCTCCACCAACGTCTGGACCATGGGCCAGCAGGCGGTGGTCAAGATCTTCTTCCCGCCGCCCGAGCAGCCCAAGCCGGAGGAGGTGCGTGCCTCCAGGCCGCCGCCTCCGCCGCCGCGGAAGCGGAAGCGGCGGCGGTAGGGCCATCCACCGGTCCAGATGGCCCTGAAGCCTGCCGCCGCGGACACCCGCCGCCGCACACCGACCTCTCCGGACCGCGTGAGCGCCCGCCGCCGCCGGGCAGCCGCCATAGACTGGCGGCGTGGCGGAGGAGGCTGAGGGAGTCGAGACCCTGCCGGAGGAGCCGGCCGAGCGCGTGCGGGCGCTGCTCGAGCGGGTCGTGCAGGAGCTGGAGCTCGACGCGGCGGTCTCGGTCGAGGAGGACGAGGACGAGATCCGCGGCGCGGTGGACGGCGAGGACGTCGGCCTGCTGATCGGCCGGCGCGGCCAGACGATCGACGCGGTGCAGCTGCTCTGCTACCAGGCGGCCTTCCGCGGCCGCCAGGACCGCAAGCGGGTCACCGTGGACGCCTCCGGCTACCGCGCCCGCCAGGCCGAGACGCTCCGCCGCCAGGCCGACATGGCCGCCGAGGACGCGCTGCGCGACGGCCGCTCGATCGAGCTCGAGCCGATGGGATCGAACGAGCGGCGGGTGGTCCACGAGCACCTGCGGGAGCGACCCGAGGTGGAGACCTTCAGCGAGGGCGACGAGCCCAACCGCTTCGTCGTGGTCGCGCCGCTGGTGGAGGATTGAGCCGGAGCCCCCGGGGAAGGTGAGCCCGGAGCTCCCCGCCGGCGCGGCATCGACGCTGGACGCGCTGCTCGAGCTGCTCGCCGAGCCGGGAGCGCCGGTCTCGCTCTCCAGCGCCGAGCGGGCCGAGGACGTCCACATCGCGGACTCGCTCAGCGCGCTCGAGTTCGAGCAGCTCCGCGAAGCCGGCCGGATCGCCGACCTGGGCAGCGGGGCCGGCCTGCCGGGGCTCGTCCTCGCCGCCGCCCTGCCGCGGGCCCGGGTCGACCTGATCGAGTCGGTCGGCCGCAAGTGCGAGTTCATGCGCGGGGCGATCGAGCGCACCGGCCTCGCCAACGCCGCCGTGGTCTGCGAGCGGTCGGAGTCCTGGGC
>JBOGZI010000050.1:0-7902 GCA_050697275.1 Solirubrobacterales bacterium
GGAGGGCGCTTCGGCCCCATTTGCGCGACAGCCTCCGCGAGAAGCAGCAGACCGAGAGCGGCGCCGAAACTGTGTCCCGAGCATGTCCCCACATGTGCAGTTCTGAGCGCCTCAGAGCAACCTGAGAGGACCTGATCAGTGCCTGGTAGAACCACGCCGGATCACGAAGCCTGGGCCTGCAAAGCCGTTTACACCGGTTCGATTCCGGTAGGCGCCTCTCTCAGCCGGTGGTGCGCGGTCTAGCATCGGTGGGCAGAGATGCTGCTGGTCGGCGCGATCGTCCTGGCCGTCTTCGTCCTGCCGCCCGGGCTGGGGGCGCTCGCGATCGCGCTGGGCATCGCGGTCGAGGTCGCAGAGCTGTTCTTCTGGGTGCGCTTCCTACGCCGCTACCGGGTGCAGACCGGGGTGGAGGCCCTGGTCGGGTCGAGCGCCGAGGTCGTGGAGGCGCTCGAGCCGCGGGGGCGGGTGCGGCTGCGGGGCGAGATCTGGCACGCGCGGGCGTCGCGGCGCGCCGGGATCGGCGGACGGGTTCGGGTCACCGGGGTGGACGGGCTGACGCTCGAGGTCGAGCCCGAGGACTGACCCCGGGAACGGAAAAGGGCCCCGTGAGGGGCCCTTGTGTTCCGAAAGGACGTGCCGCCAGGAGTTCTACTTCCTGGCCCGTCGGTCCTTCAAGTCTTAAGGCCCTTGTCGGCGATCCCGCGGCCAAACTTGAGCCTTGTCAGGAAACACTAACACCGCGAACACAAAGATGTTGCACTTGTCCGGCGACGGCAGAGGGGCTTGCATGAGGGGCTTGAGCGGCCGCTCGCAGTTGGCCGCGCAGCCAGTAGGATGCGGCCCGTGCGCTACCTGATCACCGGCGGCTCCGGATACATCGGCGGTCGACTGATCGACGAGCTCTCCGGGCGGGACGAGACCGAGCTGATCGTCGACGTCGACCTGCGGCCGCCTCCGCGGACCTGGCCCAAGACGCAGTTCGTCAAGGGCGACATCCGCGACCGCAAGGCAATCAGGGACCTGCTCGAGCGGCACGAGATCGACGCTCTCGTCCACCTCGCCTTCGTCCTCAACCCGATCCGGGACGAGGCGAAGATGTACGACATCGACGTCAACGGGACCCAGGCCGTGCTGCAGGCGGCCTCCGACGCCGGCACCCAGCAGGTGCTGGTCACCTCCTCGGCGAGCGCCTACGGGGCCTTCCCCGACAACCCGAAGCCGATCGCCGAGGACTGGCCGGTGCGCGGCGCGCCCGACTTCTCCTACGCCAGGGACAAGGCGGATGCCGACCGCGTCTGCCAGCTCTGGGCTCTGCGGCACCCCGACCGGGTGATGACGATCGTGCGCCCCTCGATCGTGATGGGGCCCAACGTCGACAACTACATCGTCCGGGGCTTCGTCAACAACCCGTTCGTGCCGGTGCTCGACGGCGTCGACGAGGAGTTCCAGCTCGTCCACGAGGACGACGTGGTCTCGGCGCTGTTCGCGCTGCTGGACGGGAAGCAGGAGGGGGCGTTCAACCTGGCCGGCGACGGGACCCTCACCTGGCGGCGGGCCGCGGAGCTGATCGAGAAGAAGACCCGCGAGATCTCCTTGCGGACCATGAAGCGGCTGAACGGGGCGATGTGGCGGCTGCACGTGCCGCGCACCGAGGCGCCGCCGGGGAACCTCGACTTCCTTCGCTACCCCTGGGTCGTCTCCACGGAGAAGCTCAAGGCCGAGACGGACTGGTCCCCTCGCTATGACGCGCTCGAGACCTTCAAGCTGACGATGCGCGCCAAGGGCGTGCTGTCGGAGGCGCCGACCGCGGTCAAGGCGCCGACCGCGCCGGTCGCCTAGCTTCCGCCAGGCCGCTGCTACCTTTCGAATCCCGGGCGCTTAGCTCAGTTGGGAGAGCGCCAGCTCGACAAGCTGGAGGTCACTGGTTCGAGCCCAGTAGCGCCCATCGGCTTCACTGACAGGGGAAAGGAAGAAGCTGAAGGTCGCCGTCTGTGCCGAGGAGTCCGCCGGGGTCCAGGCCCTGAGGCTGGTCTCCGAGTCTGGTCACGAGCTCGTGCTTATCCTGACCACGGCCGGGGGGCCCGTCTCGTCGGCCGCCGAGGCGCTGGGCGTGCCGACCGCCCCGGCCGAGCTGGTCACCGACCCGGGGCTGGCGGAGCGCCTCGAGCGCGAGTCCGTCGACCTGCTGCTCAACATTCACTCGCTGCACGTGGTGGACGGCGCGGTGCTGGAGGCGCCCCGGATCGGCGCCTTCAACCTGCACCCGGGCCCGCTGCCGCAGTACGCGGGCCTGAACGTGCCGAGCTGGGCGATCTACCGGGGGGAGCGCACCCACGCGGTCACGGTGCACTGGATGTCGCCGGAGATCGATGCGGGGGCGATCGCGTACACCGAGTCGTTCGAGATCAGCCCGGATGACACCGGCCTCTCACTCACGGTGAGATGCGCGCGGCGCGGGATCGAGCTGATCTCCCGGTTGATCGAGGATGCGGCGCTTGACCCCGGCCGGATCCCGGCCGATCAGCAGGACATGAGCGGTCGGCGCTACTTCGAGCCCGGTCCCCCCGACGGGGGACGGGCTCCCTGGTCCTCGACCGCGCGGCAGGTGGTCGACCTGGTCCGGGCCAGCGACTACCTGCCCTTCGACTCACCTTGGGGCCATCCGTTCAGCCGGCTCGGCGACCGGCGGATCGAGATCGTCAGGGCCTCGCTGAGCGGTGAGACCGCGGACGCCGATCCCGGCACGATCCGCGACGGCCGTGGCGAGAGCATGCAGGTCGCCGCGGCCGACGAGTGGGTGGTCGCGGAGCGCGTCCTCGTCGATGGCGAGGCGAGCGAGCCGGCCGAGGCGCTTCGTCCCGGGGATCGGCTCGTCCCGGAGGATCCGCCGGCGGGGCCCCGCGAGGGCCTGGATGGCAGCGGGGGCGCGGGTTAGGCTGACCGGCCGATGACCGAGCTCGAGAGTCTCACGGTCTTCTCCACCTGTCCCCAGTCGAAGGACGTGGAGCGCGACGAGTACCTGGAGAGGATCCGGGAGGTGGCGCGCTGGAGCGAGGAGGCCGGCTACCAAGGGATCCTCGTCTACACGGACAACAGCATCGTCGACCCGTGGCTGGTGACGCAGCTGGTCGTCGAGGCCACCGAGCGACTCAGCCCGCTGGTGGCGATCCAGCCCGTCTACATGCACCCATACAGCGTCGCCAAGATGGTCGCCTCGATCGGCCACCTGCACGGCCGGCGCCTCTACCTCAACGTGGTTGCCGGTGGCTTCAAGAACGACCTCGAGGCGCTCAACGATACGACCCCCCACGACGAGCGCTACGACCGCGCGGTGGAGTACGTGACGATCATCAAGGAGCTGCTCGCGAGCCCCGACCCGGTGAGCTTCTCGGGGCGCTACTACAAGGTGACGAACCTGCGAATGACGCCGCCGCTCGATCCGGAGCTGTTCCCGGGACTGCTCATGTCTGGCTCATCCGACGCCGGGCTGGCCGCGGGGCGCGCAATCGGCGCGACCGCGGTCAAGTACCCGAAGCCTCCGGACGAGGAGGAGGCCGCCCCGGAGACCGAGTCCGGGATGCGGGTCGGGATCATCTCCCGAGAGGACTCAGACGAGGCCTGGCGGGTGGCCCGCGAGCGCTTCCCGGAGGACCGCAAGGGGCAGATCACCCACAAGCTGGCGATGAAGGTGTCCGATTCGGAGTGGCATCGCCAGCTCTCCGAGGAACGGGAGGCGGACGCTGAGGACGATCCCTACTGGCTGGTGCCGTTCCAGAACTACAAGACCTTCTGCCCCTACCTGGTAGGGAGCTACGAACGGGTCGCGGGGGAACTGGCCTCCTACATGCGGCTCGGCTTCGCCACCTTCATCCTCGACATCCCGCCCTCCGAGGAGGAGATCCGGCACACGGGGGCGGTCTTTCGCGAGGCGCTCGGGCTGTCGCGGCGATGAGCTCGCTGCTCCAGGACTACCTCAGCGAGCAGGCGGAGCGCAGACCGGGCGAGGCCGCCCTGGTGCTCGGCGATGAGCGGCTCACCTACGCGGAGCTGGAGGAGCTGAGCGGCCGGCTCGCCGGACTGCTCGCCGACTCCGGATGCGGCCCGGGGGACCGCGTCTGCCTGCTCAGCTCGAAGTCGCCGAGCGCGGTGGTCGCGATGCTGGCCGTGCTCAAGGCGGGTGGAGCCTACGTGCCGATCGACACCTCCAGCCCGGCACCCCGAGTCGGCCTGGTCCTGCGAGCAGCGGACCCGCGGCTGCTGCTGGTGGACCCGGGCGCCGAGCCCCTGCTCGACGGCGTGATCGCCGACGGCGAGGTGGACGCGCCGGTCGGCTCGCTCGGCCCCGGGGCGCTCGAGGGCGAGCGCTTCCGGACCTCGTTCGGCATCGACGACGCCGCCGGACGGGACCCGCTTCCCGCTCGCGAGGGCTCCGACGACGAGCTCGCCCACCTCCTCTTCACCTCGGGCTCCACCGGGGCCCCGAAGGGCGTCGGGATCACCCACCGGAACGTGACCGCCTTCATCGACTGGGCCGTCGGCCACTTCGGGATCGAGCCCGGTGACCGCCTCTCAGGACATCCTCCCCTGCACTTCGACCTCTCCACCTTCGACATCTACGGCACGCTCGCGGCGGGGGCGACCCTTCACATGGTCCCCGCCGAGGCGAACCTGCTGCCGCGCCGGTTGACCGAGTTCGTCCGCGAGCGGCAGCTGGCCCAGTGGTTCTCGGTTCCCTCGACGATGGCCTACATGGCCAGGCACGGAGCCCTGGCGCCCGACGGGCTCCCCAGCCTGAAGCGGGTGATCTGGTGCGGGGAGGTGCTGCCCACGGCGATCCTGATCGAGTGGATGAGGCTGGTCCCGCAGGCGAGCTTCACCAACCTCTACGGCCCGACCGAGGCGACGATCGCCAGCAGCTTCCACACCGTCATCGAGATCCCCCCGGACCCGACCGAGCCGATCCCGATCGGGACGGCCTGCGTCGGCGAGGAGCTGCTGGTCACAGACGAGGGCCGGGTCCTCGGCGACGGCGAGAACGGGGAGCTCTGCATCGGCGGGGTCGGCCTCAGCCCCGGCTACTGGCGCGACGAGGAGCGCACGCGCGAGGTCTTCGTCAGCGACCCGCGGCCGGAGCGGGAGGGGGAGCGGATCTACCGCACCGGCGACCTCGCCGTTCGCGACGACGCGGGGATCTTCCACTTCCTCGGCCGTCTCGACAGCCAGATCAAGAGCCGGGGGCACCGGATCGAGCTGGGGGAGATCGAGGCCGCCCTGGGGACCTTCGATGAGCTCGCCGAGTGCGCCGTGGTCGGAGTGAACAGCGAGGGATTCGAGGGGACGGCGATCTGCTGCGCCTATGCGCCGGTCGACGACGCCGACGTCGCTCCCCCGGAGCTGCGGACCAGGCTCGCCGAGCTGCTACCCAGCTACATGCTGCCCTCGCAGTGGGAGCCGCTCGAATCGCTGCCCAAGAACGTGAACGGGAAGATCGACAGAAAGCGCCTGCGCGAGCTGTTCGTTGCCAGGTGATCCGACAATCGCCGCGGAGATCATCTCCCTGCTCCGCGAGGGCCCCGGCGTCGAGGTCCCCTCGGCCGACACCGACCTGATCGCGTCCGGGCTGATCGACTCGCTCGGGCTGGTGGAGCTGATCGACGCGGCCGAGCAGCGGTTCGGGGTCGAGCTGCCGCTCGAGGAGCTGGAGCTCGAGCAACTCTCGAGCCCCGCCAGCCTCGCCGAGCTCGTCCAGGCCCAGGGAGGTCGCGGATGAGCGCGATCCGGCCCCTGGAGCGAGACGACCTGCCCGCGGTCGCCGCGCTCTACGAGCTCGGGATGAGGTCGGGTGAGCGGCGCGTGCGCCCCGAGACGGTGTCCTTCTTCGAGCGCACCCTCTTCGACCACCCATGGCACGACCCAGAGCTTCCCTCCCTGGTCCACCTGGGTCGCTCGGGATCGATCATCGCCTTCCTCGGCTCACACGTCCGCCGTCTGCGCTTCGACGGCGAGCCGCTGCGGCTGGCCTGCAGCGGCCAGCTGGTCGCGGATCCGGAGGCCGAGAACCGGGCCGCCGGCGCCCTGCTGCTCGCCCGCTACCTGAAGGGCCCGCAGGATCTGACCACCACCGACGGGGCGACCCCCGCGGTGCTGCGGATCTGGGAGCGCCTCGGAGGAAGGCCCTTCGCACTGGCGTGCATCGGGTGGACCCGGGTCTTCCGGCCGCTCCAGTTCCTCGCCGAGCGGCGCGGTGCGCGCCGCGGCCGCGATGCCCCGGGAGCGATCGCACGCGGACCCTTCGCGGGGCTGGACTGGGTCGCCGCGCATACCCGGCCGAGCCTCCTCATCCCACCCGAGTCGAGCGCGAGCGTCGAGCCGCTCACGCCGGCCGGTCTGTTGGAACGCCTCGAAGAGCTCGGCGCCCACTTCCGACTCCGTCCCGACTACGACCTCGAATGGCTCGAGTGGGTCTTCGGTGAACTCGACCGGGTGACCGGACGGGGTGAGCTGGTCGCGCAGGCCGTGCAGGGGCCGCGCGGCAGGGTGTCGGGTTGGTACGTGTATTACCTTCGCCCGGGCCACCGGTCGGTCGTGATCCAGCTCGTGGCGCGCAGGCAGGATGCCGATCTCGTGATCGGCCACCTGTTCAGCCACGCCCAGCGGGGCGGCGCTGCCGCGCTCTCCGGGAGACTCGAGCCCCCGCTGCTCGAGCCGCTCGGCCGCCGCCGCTGCATCTTCCGCTACACGGGCGAGGCGCTGGTGCACTCCCGGAGGGAGGACGTGCTCGGCGCGATCGCCTCGCCGCAGGGCCTGCTCACCCGGCTCGAGGGGGAGTGGTGGATGGCCCCCCACCTCGGCTGAGCCGGACCCGTCAGGAGTAGCTGTCCCAGTACTGCAGCTCGGGCAGCGGGTCGAACGGGTAGCCGCCCACGTACCAGCCGGGATACGTCCAGTGCTCGAAGTGGAGATGGCAGCCGCTCGAGGAGCCGGTGTTGCCGACGTTGCCGATCTCCTGGCCGGTGCGGACGATCTGCCCCGGCGTCGTCGGGCTCGGCCCCTTCATGTGCATGTAGACGTAGTCGCTGCCGCTGATTCCCCCGTCGATCACGACGTAGTAGCCGGCCCCGCTCGCCTGGTAGGCGTCCACCCGGACGAGGCCGCCCTCGGCGGCGAGAATCGCCTCCCCGCAAGCCGCGCCGATGTCCTGACCCTGGTGGACGTGTCCCCCGCGGGATGCGCCGAAGCGCGACCCGGCGCCACCGTAGCTGTGAGTACCCGGAAGCGGGAAGGCCCGCTGGCGGAAGAGGAAGGGCTGCACCTGCCCGCCGCTGATTACCGCGCCGGCCGAGTTCGGGGACCCGAGCCGGAAGGAGTAGGTGGAGTCAACGTAAGCCCCGCCCGAGTTGACCCCGTTCCAGATCACGGTCTGCTCGCCGGCTGCGCTGAAACTGGTGGAGAGCGCCACCACCGCGACGCCGTTGGCGTCCGTCACCTCGACCGTCGCGCTCCCGGCCCGCTGGGCGGTGAGATTGACGGCCGGCGAGGAGAGCCCGTAGGCGTAGAAGACCCCGGACGGCCGGGTGAGCAGCGCCCGGATCCGCCTCGCGTCCTTCTTGTTGACCTTGCCGTCCACCCGCCAGCCCCTGGCTCGCTCGAGTGACTTGACGCGGCGGAAGGTGGTCTTGCCGAAAGCCCCGTCGATCTTGGTCGCGTGGCCGAGCCGGTTCAGGTACTTCTGCAGGACCCGGACGTCCTTGCCCCGCATTCCGCGCTTCAGGGCCCGCTGGCCGAAGAGGAAGACCCGCCGCTTGCGCTTGCCCTTGCGCTTCGCCGCGCTCGAGGCGGCCCTCGGCTCGGCTGCCTGGGCCGCCGGATCGGCGCTCGGCGCCGCCGCCTCCGCGGCGAAGG
>JBOGZI010000051.1:0-2695 GCA_050697275.1 Solirubrobacterales bacterium
CCTCTGCGGCCATCGGATAGGATTCTCCGCCCCTCCGCTCCCCGACGGAGGTTTTTTTGGCTCACCCGCAGGGGCCGAACCGACGGAACCTCGCTTGTCTACTCTCGCTCTAGACGGATCCAGCCGCCTCCGAGGCGGCTCACGAATGGCCACCGCGCTTCGCTACTTCGACCTCGTGCTGCTCGCGGCGGGTCTGCCGGTGTTCCTCGCAGCCGAGCTGCCGATTGCGGGCTATCTGGTGCTGGCCGCGGCCTGGCTCGGGCAGCACGCGATCGAGTACGGCGCCGAGCGCACGGCCGCCCGCGCCCTGGAGCGGGGCGACCGGCGCGCCGCGATGGGCTGGGTGGGAGCGACGACCCTGGCCCGGGTGTGGCTGGTGGCGCTCACGGTGCTGCTAGTGGGCCTGCTCGCCGGTGAGGAGGCGGGACTGGCGGCGGCGGTCTTCGCGGCGATCCTCTTCACCGTCCACCTCGGGGGCCGCCTGCTCGGCCGCCTCTTAGAGTCGGAGGGCGAGGGGGCCTGATGGCCGGACGCTTCGTCCAATGGTTCAAGGGCCTATCCGGCCTCGGCAAGGTGCTGGTCATCCTTGGGATCTGGCTGGGGCCGTCGATCGCCCTGTTCGCGATCTTCGGCAGCGACGGGAAGAACGAGGCGTTCAAGCCCCAGGATGAGTTCAAGCTCGACGCCTGGGTCCCGATCGAGATCGCCGGGATCGACCTCTCGATCACCAAGGCCGTCGTCTACCTGTTGCTGGCGAGTGCCCTGACGATCGGGGTGATGGTCTGGATCTCGCGTCGCATGCAGGCGAAGCCGAACCGGGTGCAGACCGCGGTCGAGGTCGCCTATGACCTCACCCGGAACAACATCACCGGGGGGAACCTGCCGCACGAGTTCGCGATCCGCTGGTTCCCGTTCATCGCCACCCTCTTCTTCTTCATCGCCATCTCCAACCTGATCGGCTACCTGCCGTTGCCCACCAACACCCATGAGACGGTCTCCGTCTTCGGGCTCGAGGTGCCCTCGTTTGCGATCTACGCCGCGACGGCCAACATCTCGTTTCCCCTCATCCTCACCCTGGTCGTCTGGATCTCCTACCACGTCGAGGGGGTGCGTGCTCGAGGCGCGATCGGCTACCTGAAGAGCTTCCTCCCGGCGGGCCTGGAGTCGATGAACCCGATCGGCAAGGGGCTGATCTTCGTGATCGAGCTGCTCTCCCACTTCATGCGCCTCGTCTCGCTCTCCGTCCGGCTCTTCGCCAACATCCTCGCCGGCCACCTGCTGCTTCTCTTCATGGGTGGAGGGCTGGCGGTCCTGCTGGGGCTGGCCGCCCTCGGCGCGCTCACCTTCCCCCTCGCCTTCGTCTTCTTCGTCCTCGAGGTGGGCCTGATCGCGACCCTTCAGGCGTTCATCTTCGCCACCCTTTCTTCGATCTACATCGGCGGCGCCGTCGCCGAGAGTCACTGAGTCCTCTACAAAGGAGTTGATTGATGGCTGCTGATCTCGCAATACCGATCGCCCAGGCGGCGGAGGGCATCACCGACACCGGCATCACCGATGCCGGCAAGGCGATCGCGCTCGGCGTCGGGGCGGGGCTCGGCTCGATCGGGGCAGGCATCGGCATCGGCATCATCTTCGGCAAGGAGATCGAGTCGGTCGCCCGCCAGCCCGAGATGAAGGACGAGCTCCAGGCGATCCGCTGGCTGGGCTTCGCGCTTACCGAGGCCGTCGCCTTCTACACCTTCATCTTCGGCCTGATCGCGTTCTTCCTCTAGGAACCAGATGGAGCTCTTCTCCGACATAGGACAGGTCCTGCTTTTCGCCCAGGAGTCCGCCGAGGGCGGCGGCGAGGAGGAGGGCGGCAGCTTCCTGGTCACGCCCAGCCTCGGGCTGATGATCTGGACCCTGCTCGTCTTCCTGTTCACGATGTGGGTGCTCAGCAAGGTGGCCTTCCCGCGGATCCAGGAGGCGCTGGACAAGCGGGCCAGGGCGATCAGCGAATCGATCGACGCCGCCGAGCGGACCCGCAAGGAGGCCGACGAGCTGCTCGCCGAGTACCGCGCCCGTCTCAAGGAGGCGCGAGAGCAGGCCGACGACATCGTCGCCCGCGCCCGCAAGGCGGCCGAGACGACCAAGTCCGAGGCGGCCAAGCAGGGCTCCGAGAAGCGCGAGGAGCTGCTGGCGGCGGCCCGCCGCGACATCGAGGCCGAGACGAGGCGCTCGCTGGAGCGGATCCGCAAGGAGGTTGCCGATCTGACGGTGCTCACCACCGAGAAGGTGACCCGCAAGTCGCTCACCCCCGACGACCACCGGAGGCTGATCGACGAGGCCCTCACCGAGGTCGACTTCTCGACCCTGGGTGGGAACGGGGAGACCTCGTGACAAGGTTGCCAGGGCAGATGCGCCCTAACCCGGCATCCCCGGAGGCGAAGCCGAGGAGATGCCGGCTGATGGCGGTCCCCATATCCCCGCAGGGCGAAGCCCGAGGAGATGGGGGTAGGTAATGGAGGAGATCGCCCGCGTGTACGCCGATGCCCTCTTCTCGGCGGCGAAGGACAAGGACAAGCTCGACCCGATACACGAGCAGCTCGGCCAGTTCGCGGACGTCCTCGCGGAGAACCGCGAGATGCAGCTGTTCCTGTTCAGTCCCTACTTCTCCTCGGCCGAGAAGCTCGAGGGCCTGCGCAAGGCCCTCGAC
>JBOGZI010000052.1:0-2706 GCA_050697275.1 Solirubrobacterales bacterium
GTGCGGGAGCTTCTCGACATGGAGGTCGCCTTCGTCGGCAGGATCACCGACACCGAGCAGATCTACGACGCACTGCGGGGCGACGCGGCGTCGTTCGGGGTCGCCGAGGGGCACTCGATGCCGCTCGAGGAGACGTACTGCAAGCGCATCCTCGACGGCCGCCTGCCGAACCTGATCCCGGACGCGCGCCGGGACGACCGGGCGGCCGCGCTGGAGGTCACCGAGACCGTGGGGATCGGCGCCTACGCCTCGGTGCCGCTTCGGTTCTCCGACGGTCGCCTGCACGGGATGCTCTGCGCCGCGAGCCACGAGGCCAAGCCCCAGCTCGGCTACCGCGAGCTCCAGTTCCTTCACGTCTTCGCGCGCATCGTCGCGGATGTGCTCGAGCGCGAGGCGCTCGAGCAGAGCGCCCGCAGCCTCGAGGTGCAGGCGGCAGCGGCCGAGGCGCTGATCGCGGCGGTCCAGGCGCGCGACCCATACACTGCCCGCCACTCGCGCGACGTGGTCGACCACGCCCTTCGCGTGGCGGCCAGGCTCGACCTCAGCGGCGACGAGCTGACCGAGGTCCGGCATGTCGCGATGCTCCACGACATCGGCAAGATCACCGTGCCCGACACGATCCTCGGCAAGCCGGGGGCGCTGAGCGAGCAGGAGTGGGAGATCATGCGAACCCACTCCGCCAGCGGCGAGGAGCTGATCCGCAACACGCCCGGCCTGGAGCACCTGGCGCCGGCGATCCGCGCCGAGCACGAGCGCTGGGACGGCAGCGGCTATCCCGACGGTCTCCGCGGTGAGGAGATCCCCCTCGCGAGCAGGATCACCTTCGTCTGCGACGCCTACCACGCGATGACCAGCGACCGGCCCTACCGGCCCGCGCTGTCCCCGGAGGAGGCCCGGGCCGAGGTCGAGGCCGGGATCGGCACCCAGTTCTGCCCGCAATGCGCCCGCGCCTTCCTGGACGTCCTAGCTGAATCGGCAGGGAGCTGAGTCCGATCGACTGTCCCGCCACCGAACGCAGGCTCCAGCGGCGCTACTGGCGCCTCGCCGCGGTGCTCTTCATCGGCGGCGGGGTCGGCGCGGTGCCGAGCGACGCTCTGCACCGCCCGGCGCACGAGCCGACCATCTACCTGTTGCCGCTGCTGGCGATCGTCTCCGGGCTGGTCTGCTTCGCCCTGGCGGACCGGGTGCCGCGGGTCTGGCTGCACCTGATGACCGCGATCGCGACGACCGAGATCGCGCTCACTGTCTGGCTCACCTCGAGTCCCGTGTTCGCGATCTACTACATCCTGGTCGCCTTCTACGCCGCCTACGTCTTCGACAACCGCTGGGCGATCGGCGGCCACTTCGCGTTCGCCTCGCTCGCCGCGCTCCTGCCGGTCGCCTACGACCCGGCCAACGCTCGGGAGACGCTCGAGCAGGGAATGGCGCTGATCCCCACCCTGTGGCTGACCGGCGGCGCAATCGTCTATCTGCGCGAGCGCCTCGAGGAGAGCGAGGCCCGCTATCGCCGCCTCTCCGAGCGCGACCCGTTGACCGGCGTCGCCAACTATCGCGTGCTCAGCGAGCGCTTGCCGGCCGAGCTCGAGCGGCATCGCCGGCACGGCCACCCGCTCTCGGTCCTGGTGGTGGACCTCGACGACTTCAAGCTGGTCAACGACGAGCACGGCCATCAGCGCGGCGACCGGGTGCTGCAGGAGGTCGCCGGCGCACTGATGGGCTCAGTCCGCGCGCATGACACCGTCGTCCGGCACGGCGGCGACGAGTTCGTGGTGATCGCCCCTGAGACGGACCGCCACCATGTCGAGGCGCTCGCCGAGCGGCTGCGCAGGGACGTCTCCCGGATCCACGTGGACGGACGGGCGATCGGCGCGTCCACAGGCTGCGCCGTGTTCCCCGAGGACGGCGCCGACCTCGATCAGCTGCTCTCGGGCGCCGACTACGAGCTGCGGGCCAGCAAGGGCGTCCGCCCCCGTCTGGCCCGCTCGCCCGTGTCGGTCCAGGACTGACCTGCTAGCCCCCGAGGCCCACCAGCCCGCTGATGCCGGCGCTGACCACTCCCTCCGGCGTGTTGCAGGCGGTCGGGTCGGGCGGTGAGAACTCGAGCAGCCCGAGCGCCGAGGCGCCCGCGTAGCGGGTCGTGGTCACGGTGGTCGAGGTGCTTCCGTCCACCGACTGCAGGGTGACGCTGTCGGCCACCGAGCCCTCCAACTGCACGGCAGCCGCCGCCCCAGTGGTCGAGTAGTCCACCACGGTCCGGGTGCCATCGGCCCAGGTGACGATCGCCGTGCCGGCGGTGGTGCTGCTCAGGCAGCTCCCGTTGCCGGATGGGACCGGCTCCTGGAACTGCGTTCCGCCGATCGTGACCACCTCACCGGCCGACACCGTGCCGCTGGTGGGCGCCCCGGCCTCGCTCGACTGACAGCTGCCAAGGACCCCGTTAAAGCTGTAGTTGAAGTCCTTGGCTTCGGTGTTGAGGCCCGGGGTGAAGCTCGCGGTTCCGTCCAGCTCGCATCCGCCGAGCGTCTGGGCGGATGCCGATGGCGCCGCCAGCGCCACCGTCGCGGTCGCACAGACGACCGCCGCTAGGAAGAGCTTTCTCAACCTCCACCTCCTCTGGTCACGGCATCCATGCCCCTCAGCCGTGAGCGCTCCCTGCCTCGGGCGGACAACCAGCTTCGATTACCCGCGATGCGATCAGCTAAACAC
>JBOGZI010000053.1:0-13859 GCA_050697275.1 Solirubrobacterales bacterium
ATGGGAAGCAGTTTGCGTTAGGCAGCGCTGCGGAGACGGACTAAAGGCAAGCATCTGCCTGACGATGGGTGGTAGCGCTGAGCACGACTGAGAGAGTGCTGGTGGCTTTCCTGCCCAACGTGATCGGATTTGCCTTCATCCTCGCGGGGGCCGCCCTACTCAGCGTTCTCGCCGCGATCCTCTTCGGGGTGTTCATCCTGCTCCTCTACACGACCATCTTCGGCTGGATATGGATCGCCTGGCGGCGTCATCGGGGACGGCCACCGGACGCTGAGCAGGATGAGGCTCTCCCGGAAGACTCCTTCATGAGCGATCAGCAGATCCGGCGGCGGGGCCGCACGTCCGCGTTGTTGTGCCTCGGATTCCTCCCTGCACTGGCCTTACTGGCGTTCGAAATCGGTGAGCTGTTAGCAGCTGCGCTGATGTTCGTGGGTGTCGTGATCATCGTCGTCTCCTACGTTCCTGGCCAGCGTGCCCTGGCCCATATCGAAGGCCAACGATCTCGGTGAAGCTTGGGAAGGGCGCTACCGCTTCGGACGAAAGTATCTAGGCGACGTCGACTGCCTCCGACTTCACTGACCGGATCAGCCACTCTGCCTCATCGCGAGACGTGTTCAACTCCAGATGATCCGGGCCGCAGCCGAGTTTGAGTAGGGATGATCGCCTGCGCGGCGTAGCGTCGAGTTCATCGATTTCCGCAAGCCGACAGCGAAGGATCGGCGTGATTCGAAGCAGGTCCAGCGAGAGGACCAACAGCTCCTGCGATGTGGCCATGAGAACTGCCGCACGACCGACCCATACACGCCTCGGCGCGATGACGCCAGCACAGATCGCAACGGGGCTCGCCGGCCCAATCAGCTGCTGGGCAGTCCTCAGGCCGCGAAGGAGCTGGAGAAGATACAGGGCGAACCACCCTGCGGCTATGGCAATGAGAGTGTCGAACGACAGCCAGAAGCTGTCCCCTTCGAGTGCGTTCAAGGTCGCGAAAACCGCGAACAGCCCGCAGAGGACCATTCCCACGCCGGCGTAACACGCAAGGCGACGCGGCGAATACATCGACCTCAGCGGGTGTTCTGGGCGGGCCTCCACAGGACTGGCATCGGCCTCTTGGAGGGTGATCATGAGATGTCGCTTCGGATGAAAGCGACGCCGGGGATGAGGGACTGATCGCGTTCGCGATCATTTTGATCGCGGCTGCGATCACGTCACTCCACCCGCTGACACCGTCGGCTCGGCGAGGGCTTCTACTCGCGGCCGGAGAGGGGGATCGGCGCGGTGTCGGTGCGCTGGCGGCGGGGCATGCGCGCGATCTCGTCGCGGTTCGTCCGCAGCCAGGCGGTCAGGGAGACGAGCGCGATCGCCCCGCCGACCACCGAGTACGGCCACCACGAGTAGAGCCCGACCACCAGGGCCGTGATCCCCAGCGCGGTCAGCGCCGGCAGGATCGAGGGCCGGGACCGGTAGATCAGCTCGGTCGGCTTCGGTGGCTGGCTCATGCGATGTAGAGGATCGTCACGTAGAAGGCGAGGGCGAAGACGAACAGCGCCACGGTCGCGTACAGCATCCCCGACCGGAGGTTGGCTCTGGCCCGCTCGCGGTCCACGGCCGGAAGCCTATAAGCCCGGGTGAACCGGGCGCTACAGGGCGCGGTCGAGGGCCATCGCCACGAAGAGCAGGGCGAGGTAGGCGAGCGAGCTCAGGTAGAGGCGGCGCGCCGCCGCCCGCGAGGGCCGGGCCAGCAGCGCCGCGGCGAGCCCGGTGAAGACGGCGCCGAGGGCCAGCGCCGCCGCCAGGTAGAGCGCCCCGAACAGCCCGGTGATCACCGGCCCGATGGTGATCAGGACGAGCAGCAGCGCGTAGGCCATGATCTGGCGGCGGGTGGTCAGCTCGCCGTGGACTACCGGCATCATCGGAACGCCGGTCCGGGCGTAATCGTCCGAGATCAGCAGCGAGAGCGCCCAGAAGTGGGGCGGGGTCCAGAAGAAGACGATCGCGAACGGCCACAGCGCCTGCGCCGAGAGCTCGCCGGTCGCCGCCGCCCAGCCCACCAGCGGCGGGATCGCGCCAGCGGCGCCCCCGAGGACGATGTTCTGCGGGGTGCGGGGCTTCAGCCAGAGGGTGTAGACGAAGACGTAGCCGAGCAGGCCGGCGGCGGCGAGCGCGGCGGTCAGCACGTTCACCGTGAGCGCGAGCTGCGCAGTGGCGACGACGCCGAGCAACGTGCCGAACCAAAGGCCGCGCCGGGGCTCGATCCGGCCGCTGGCGAGCGGGCGCTCCGCGGTCCGCGACATGCGGGCGTCCCGCTCCCGCTCGATGTAGTGGTTGATCGCCCCCGCTCCACCGGCGGCCAGGTAGCCGCCCAGCATGGTCAAGCCGATGGTGGAGAGGGGCGGGCCCGAGGGGAGGGCGACGAACATGGTCGCCACGCAGGTGAGCAGCAGGAGCGAGATGATCCGCGGCTTGGTGAGGCTGACGTAGTCGTTGGCCGTGGCGATCGCGGCGCGCATCACGGTCTCTCGGGGCTCGGCGGCGACGTACATCAGCGCGCCACCGCCACTGCCTCGGTGCGTCCAGCCGGCGGGCGTGCCGCGGCCGGCGCGGGCGCCCAGGCGAGCCGGTAGGCGATCAGCAGGACGCTGGACCAGAGCAGCGTCGCCACCGTCAGGTGGGCGACCACCAGGGCGGCGTGCTCGCCGAGCCAGACGTTGAGCGCCCCCAGCAGGAGCTGGGCGACCAGCAGCAGGGCCGCCGCCAGGAGCAGCCGCGAGCGCGAGCCCCGGGCGAGGGCGAGGCCGAGCAGGGCGAGGATCGCCGCCGTGGCCGCGTAGACGAAGACCCGGTGGGTGAGGTGGATGTCGGTGAGGCGGCTCTCGCCGAATGGAAGGAGGCGGCCGTCGAGGCAGGTGGGGAAGGACTCGCCGCAGGCGAGGTGGGCGCCGTTCGCGGCGCCACCGGTCACCCCCTCCTCCTCGGTGCCGGCGACGTAGCCGCCGGCCACGATCGCGCAGAGCAGCAGACCGACGGCCCCGACAGCGAACGGCTTCAGTCCCCGGACCGGCGCGTCCCGGACGAACCCGAGGCGGCGCGACGATCGCGCCTGGACCGGCGACGTCCCTGCGGGTAGCGCAGCCGCTTGTTCCTGGCGGGCGCGGACGCTGAGCCAGAGGATGAGGCCGAGCAGCAGCATGGCGAGGCCGAGGTGGGCGGCGACCAGCTCGTCCTCGAGGTTGTTCTCGACCGTCAGCCCGCCGAGCGCGGCCTGGACGAGGACGAGGACGCCGGCGGCGATCGCGCCGCGCAGCGGCCAGCGCAGCTGGCGGAGATTCGGCGACGTTTGTGGCCGCCGCATCCGGAGCGCGCGCCAGACCAGCACCGCGATCATCACGCCGACGATCGCCGCCAGCACCCGGTGAGAGAACTCGATCAGCCTCGACTCGTCGCCGACCAGCGGGATCACCGCGCCTCCGCACAGCGGCCAGCCCTCGGTGCCGCTGCCGGCGGGCCCGCAGCCGAGCCCGGACTCGCTGACCCGCACGATGCCGCCGATCACCACCAGCAGGAGGATCGCGACCGCCGTCAGGTCGGAGAGGCGGCGAAACCGACCGAGCTCGTCGCCACCGCCGCCGACGCGAGCACCAGCGGCCACTCCGCCGGAGGGACCGCTAACGCCGTCCATGGGCCTCAGGCTACCGGCTCGGTCTTCTCGGCCGCCTCAGGCGCGGCCGGTGCCCGTCGCTCGATCGCCTCGCGAATGTCGCGCAGCGGCTCGTCGCTGCGCACGTCGGGGACGACGTCGAAGTTGTGGGGCGGCGGCGGCGAGAGCGCCAGCCACTCGAGCGTCTCCCCGTGCCACGGATCATGCCCGGCGCGCACGCCGTGACGGACGCTGCGGTAGGCGTTGACCACGGAGACGACCACCCCCAGGGCGAGCACGAAGGAGCCGATCGTCGCCAGCAGGTTGTAGGCGCCGAGGTTGTCCACGTCGAAGTACTTGTAGACGTCCACGGGCTGGCCCTCGAGCCCGGCCAGGAAGAGGGGGATGAAGGTGAGATGGGCGCCGGCGATCAGCAACGAGAGCGAGAGCTTCGCCATCGACTCGCCCATCGTCCGCCCGGTCAGCTTCGGGAACCAGTACTGGAGGGCCGCCAGACCGCCGACCACCGGCCCGCCGACCAGGACGTAGCCGCTGACGGCGGTCGCGCCGGCCGTGTCCGCCAGCAGCCAGTTGGCCGGGATCACGCCCTGGACCAGCTCCCCGGCCAGCCCGAAGGAGAGAAGCGAGATCGAGCCGAGCGCGAACAGCATCGGCGCTCGCATCCGGATCGCGCCCCCCGCCATCGTGGCGATCCAGTTGACGAAGACGACGAAGATCGGCACCGCCGCCAGCAGGGCCGCCGCCATCGCCATGTAGAGCCAGCCCACCGGGATCGAGGCGGTGAACATGTTCTGCATCCAGGCGAGCAGGCCGAGCCCCCCGAGCGCGACCATCGAGGCGGCCACCGACGCCCGCGAGACCAGCGGCTTGCCCGAGAAGGCCGGGATGATCTCCGAGATCGCCCCGAAGGCCGGCAGCAGGAAGAGCAGGTAGCAACCGGTGAAGAAGAGCCAGCTCAGGTGCTGGTAGTAGACGGGGGCGCCCCCCTCGCCGGCGTCGAAGAACACCCCGTTGAAGTTGCGGTCGATCACCAGCATCACCAGCGCGGCCAGCATCGCCGTCCCCGCGACGATCAGCACCCAGCTCGAGACCGTCGCCGAGAAGCTGAACGGGGGCAGCCGCCGCCAGGCGAGCCCCGGGGCGCGCAGGCGCGAGACGGTGACGGCGAGGTTGATCGACTGCAGCACGAGGCCGAGCACGGTGAGGCCGACCGCCGTCACCCAGACGTCGACGCCGTTGTTGGAGATGAAGGCCTCATTCGAGAGGGGCGGCCAGTTGTTGAATCCGGCCTCCGGCGGCGTGTAGGCGAAGCTGGCATAGAGGATCGCGCCGCCGCCGATGTAGAGCCAGAGCGCCAGCGAGGCCACGCGCGGGAAGGCGAGCCCGCGGGCGCCGATCTGGAGCGGGACGAGGTAGGTGTAGAGCCCGACCGCCAGGGGCAGGGCGAAGAGCACGATCAGGGTGGCGCTGCTCACCGAGAGCAGGCGGTTGAAGGTGACGGGCTCGATCAGGTCGTTCTCGGCGACCCCGAGCTGCAGCCGCATGAGCAGGAAGCCCACCATGCCCAGCACCAGGAAGGAGAGCGCCGCGCCGATGAAGATGCGGCCGACGTCCTTGTGGTCGGTGCTCATCGCGAGCTCGAGCCAGCGCGGCCGGGGCCTGGGGACGCCGTCGGTGACCAGCTCGGGGCGGTGAGGCGCGAGCGTCGAGCGGTCGCTCATTCGCCGCCCCCTTCGGCGGCGGGCGGCCCGCTGCCCTCACCCGCGGCGATCTGCTCCTGGACGAAGGCCTGTGCCTCCTGGATGCCGGCGGCCTGCTCCTCGAGCCAGGCCTCGTAGGTGGGCACGTCGACGATCCGGACCCGAGTCCTCATCGCCGCGTAGGAGGGGCCCGAGAAGGCGTAGGAGGCACCGTCATAGGTGGCCTCCCCGTCGTCCCCGAGCTCCTCGGGCTCGACCTTGAACCAGGTCTGGTTGGACTGTCCCGGGACGGCGTCGAACTTGCCGCCTAGGCCGGGGACCCACCAGCGGTGCACGACGTCCGTCGAGGCGAGCTTCACGACCACGGCGGTGTCGACGGGAACGACGAGCTCGTAGTAGGAGAAGGTGCCGTCCGGGTACTCGTAGCGCCAGATCCACTGCTGGCCGGTCGCGTCGATCTCGAGCGGCGCCGGCGCGCCTTCGGCGCTGGGGAGGTCGAGCCCGCGCTGCGCGGTCCGCTGGGCGGCGGCCTCGAGTCCCTCCGAGCCGGAGGCCTCCACCTCGCTCGCCTCGCGGGTGGTGATCAGGGCGACCACGAACAGGAAGGCCATCAGCGCGGTGAAGACGGCGGCGGTGCCGAGCTGCGCGAAGCCCCGGGTCTTCAGCCGCCGCGGCTCGCGGCCGCGCCGGGCGCGGAAGCGAAGGGCGAGACCGACGAGGAGCAGGTTGATGACGAGCACCAGCGCGCCGGCGATGCCGAGCATCGCCACGTAGAGCGCGTTCAGGTCGTCCGCGTTCGGCGAATGGGCGGTCTCGACGCCAAGCAAGGCCGCGAGAGTCTATTAGGGGGAAAGACTGGCCAGCTGGCCAAATCGGCCCCCGCTTCTGGCATCATCGGGCGACCCGGAGGGTTCGGAATCTCCTCTGACGATCGAGCAAGGAGGTCGGGATGGCCGGCGACGGCGAAGGTTCGAGCGGGACGGCGACCGAGGCGCTACGCCGCATGGCCTCCTCCGACCCGGAGCTCGCGGCGCGGCTCGTGCTCCAGTCGCTGCCGGCCGCGGCGGCCACGCTGCCCGAGGGCCTGAGCTATCGGCTCGAGCTGGACCGGGTCGGCGCCTGGCGGGTCCGGGCGAACGGCGAGCACGCCGAGGTCACCAAGGCCGAGCCGGGCGCGGAGCTCGACGGCGACGCTTTCGCGATCACCACGGACGCCCGCACCCTCGCTCGGATCGCCTCGGGCGCGAACCCGATCGGGGCGATGATCCGGGGCCGGCTGCGCCTGCGCGGCAAGCGCCGCAAGGCGCTCGCCCTGCGGCGCCTCTCCCAGGAGGCGGGCCCCCGGCAGCTGGCGAAGCTCGGGCTCCCGGTCGATCCCGACCTCCTCTATCGCTCGCTCCCCTACGCGATCCACCCCGAGTGGACCCGCGGGAAGCGCTTCCGGGTCGCCTACGAGCTGGTCGGCGAGGGCGGCGGCGCCTGGACCATCGCGGTCGACGATGGCAGCGTCAGCTGCGAGCCCGGCATCAGCGGCGACCTCGACGCGGTCGTTCGCCTCCGCCTCTCCGACTGGGACCGGCTGCTCGCGGGTGAGATCACTCCGTCGGATGCAATGCGCCTCGGCCTCACCGAGATCGACGGCCGGGTACCGCCGGTCACCCAGCTCGGCCGCTGGATGGATCGCGCCGAGGGGCTCGACGGACCGGAGCTGGAGCGCGAGGAGCGCCAGCGGGCGATCCAGCGGAGACGCGCGGGAAGCTGGGGCTCGAAGGCGCCCACCGGCGCCGATGGCGACCCCGGCGATCCCGCCGAGACCAAGCGGCCGCGCGGCGGGCTGCTCAGCTACCAGGAGCTCTACGCGCTCTGGGAGCGGCAGAACTGGCGCGCGCACGAGCTCGACTTCTCGGTCGACAAGGAGCAGTGGCTGATCGTGCCAGCCGAGGCCCAGCGCCACACCGCCTTCAGCCTCGGCAGCTTCTACGTCGGCGAGGAGCGGGTCACCGCCGAGCTGGCGCCGTTCGTCACCGCGGCCCCGAGCGGCGAGGTCGAGGCCTTCCTCGCCACCCAGCTCGTCGACGAGATGCGCCACGCCGTCTTCTTCGACCGCTGGATGTCCGAGGTGATGGGGCTCGAGTCCGACGATCTGCGCTCGCGCCTGCGGGAGATGGAGGAGACGTTGCTCACCCTGCCGCCATGGCACTTCCTCTTCGACGACGCGCTGCACGGCGTCGCGCAGCGGATCCAGGCCAACCCCGACGACCTCGGGCTGTTCGTCGAGGGCATCGTCACGTACCACATCGTCACCGAGGGGGTGCTGGCGATGCCGGGTCAGCGGATCATCATCCAGTACACCGACGAGCACGACGTCTACCCGGGCTTCAACCAGGGCTTCCGCCTGGTCGAGCAGGACGAGCACCGCCACATCGCCTTCGGGGTTCGCTTCCTCAAGGACGTCTGCGACGAGCGGCCCGAGATGCGCAGGGTCGTGGTGGAGACGCTCGAGAAGCTGCTGCCTGAGGCCGCCAAGGTGTTCGTCCCGCCCGAGGCCGACGATCCCGCCGACTTCATCTCCTACGGGCACCACTCCTCGCAGGTCTACGGCTTCGCCTACCAGGCGCTGAAGCGCCGCATGGCCGCGATCGGGATCGAGATCCCCGGCCCGGAGCGGCTGATGCCGGGTCCGGTGGACTTCAGCGGCCTCGACGAACGGCGGGTGCTCTCCGGCGAGCCGTCGGGCTGATCCAATAGGGTCGAGTGGTCATCGACCCTGCCAACCCGGTGGGGTCAACGGGGGCAAAGGAGGAGGAACATGCCCAGAACTCGGAGCGGTTCCCGCAGCGGCTGGGTGACCCTGGTCGGAGTGCTGCTCGCGCTCTCGGGCGCCAGCAACGTGATCATCGGCCTGCTCGGGATCGGAATTGAGATCAGCGGTCAGAACATCCACAACACGACGTTGGGCGACTGGCCGGCGGAGGATCTCGAGGGAATTGCGATCGCGATGCTGGTCCTCGGAGTCGTTCAGCTGGTGATCGGCGCCGGCGTGCTGATCCGGGCGCCGATTGCCCGGATCGCCGGGATCGTGCTCGCCTCGCTGGTGGTGCTGGTCGATCTCGCCTACTACCGGCTGCTCGACGGCTGGGCGCTGACCGGCATCCTCTGGAACCTGGCGATCGTCTTCATCCTCGCCACCAAGGAAAGGGATTTCTAGGCGCTAGGGGCCGGCGCGCCGCAGCGCCGAGACGGTGACGAAGCGGTAGCCGCGGGACCGCAGGTCGCGGATGATGCGCGGCAGCGCGCACACCGTCGGCCTGCGGTTCCCGCCGCCGTCGTGGAGCAGCACCGTCGAGCCCGGGCGCACCCGGGCGCCGACCCGGCGGACGATCTCCCGGCACTCGCTCATCCAGTCGATCGAGTCGGCGTCCCAGAGCACCGTCCGCATCCCGAGCCCGCGGGCGACCCGGCGGACCATCTGGTTGACCGTGCCGAAGGGCGGCCGGAACAGCTTCGGCCGCTCGCCCGTCAGCCGCCGCAGCCGCCTGCTGGTCCGCGAGAGCTGATCGTGCACCTCGCCGGCCGGGAGCTGGGTGAGGTCGACGTGGAGCCAGGAGTGGTTAGCGACCTGGTGGCCGCGCCGGCTCACCCTGCGGACGACTCGCTCGTGCCCTGAGACCCGGCTCCCCACCCAGAAGAAGGTGGCCTGCACGTGCCTGCGCCGGAGGATGCGCTCGATCTTCGGCGTGTAGCCGCTCGGACCGCCGTCGAAGGTGAGCGCCACCCGCTTCTGCCCAGCGCCGGCGGAGCCCGGAGCGGCGAGCGCGAGCAGCGCGCCGATCCCGAGCACCGTTGCGATTCGGCGACCCATCGAGCCTGTAGCGTCCCAGACCGCTGGCTACGGGACGCTCCATCCTCCTGATCACGACCGCCCTGCTGGTGGCTGCGCCCACCGTCGCCGGCCCGGATGATGCACGGGGGCAGGCCCCCGGCGCCGCGGGGCTCGGCGACCCCTACTTTCCGCTCGCCGGCAATGGCGGCTACCAGGTGGACCACTACGACCTCGGGATCGCCTTCAGTCCCGGCCGGGGCCGGATCCGCGCCACCGCGACCCTGGATGCGGTCGCTACCCAAGCCCTGAGCGCCTTCAACCTCGACCTGCGGGGACTGCGGGTCTCGGCGGTCTCCGTGAACGATGCCCCGGCAGGGTTCCGCCGGCACGGCGCCGAGCTGACCGTGAGGCCGGCCGCCGCGATCGCCGCCGGGGCGAGCTTCCGAGTCGTAGTCGTCTACCGGGGCCGCCCGCGGCCGCTGAGGAGCCCCGACGGGAGTCCGACCGGGTGGATCCGCACCCGCGACGGCGCCTTCGTGGTCAACGAGCCGCGCGGCGCGATCACCTGGTTTCCCTGCAACGACCACCCGGCGGACAAGGCGAGCTATTCGTTCACGGTCACGGTGCCCCGCGGCCGCACCGCGGTCGCCAACGGATCGCTCGAGTCGGTCGCTCGCACCGGCCGCTCCACTACCTTCGTCTGGCGCGCCACCGAGCCGATGTCCACATACCTCGCCACGGTGACGACGGGCCGCTTCCGGCTGAGCAGCTCCTCGGCCGGCGGCATCCCCGACTGGACTGCTGTGGCGCCGGGCGAGGGGAGGAGGGCGAGAAGGGCCCTGCGGCCGACGGCGGCGGTGCTCGCCGCCTTCGGCTCGCGCTTCGGGGCCTATCCGTTCTCCAGCACCGGCGCGATCGTCGACGGCGGCTTCCCGGGGGTGGCGCTCGAGAACCAGACCCGGCCGGTCTACGGCTGGGCTCCCCCGACCACCATCGTCGTCCACGAGATCGCCCATCAGTGGTTCGGCGACGCGGTCTCGGTCGAGTGCTGGTCTGACATCTGGCTGAACGAGGGCTTCGCGACCTGGTCGGAGTGGCTCTGGCGCACGGGCGGCGCCGATCGGAGCCTGAGGCGGATCTTCCGCGGCTTCTACCGGGCGCGGGGCGACCTCGCGCGCAGGCTCTGGCGCGTTCCCCCCGGCGCGCCGGGGGCCAAGAAGCTCTTCAGCCTCTCGGTCTACAACCGCGGAGCGCTCACGCTTGAGGCCCTCCGCGAGCTGATCGGGGACGTCGCGTTCTATGCGATCGTGCGCCGCTGGGTCTCGGATCACATCTACGGAAACGCCTCGACCCAGGACTTCATCGCGCTGGCGGAGGCCGAGTCCGGGCGACAGCTCGACCGGTTCTTCGATCTCTGGCTCTTCCGGCGAGGCAAGCCGCGGGACTGGCAGTAGGCGCCCGAATCGCGAGCGTCCGCGGGGCATACCGTTTTTTGGCGGGGCCGCCAACAAAGTTCACGGCTCCCGCCGGGGCCGCGCTACGCTGGTCGTGATGGAGGAGGAGTAACCACCGCGGACATCGCTCGGTTGGGGCGAGTGGTGGTTCTTGTTTTCGGGCTGCTGGGCGCATTTGCTTCGCCCGCCGCGGCGGGCACCGTGACCCTTGAGACAGACACCTTCGTCTCCCCGGCCCCGGGGGAGCTGCGCTACGAGATCATCAATGCTGACCCGGGCGAGGTAGTCGAGATCGCCCCCGGCATCGACCCGGTCGTCTCGTTTGCCAGGATCACGATCAACGAGGACCTGACGCTCGCGGGGCAGGGAGCGGACGCGACCAGCATCTTCGGGCCAGGCAGCGAGGATCGGATCTTCGACATCGATTCGCCGGCCGTGGTCACGATCCGCGACCTGACGCTGAGGGGCGGCGACGCCGCCGACGGATTCACCACCGGCGGCGGCGGGGGCTCGCCCGGCCAAGGGGGCGGCGCGATTCTCAACGACGCCGATTTGACGCTGAATCGCGTCGCGTTACTCGATAACCAGGCCGGCACCGGCGGGTCGGGAGCGAAGGGCGCCGACGGAAACCCGGCCTCTCCAGGGGGAATGGGCGGCACGGGGGGGGCGGGCGGCGCGATCTCCAATCGCGTCGGAGGAGATCTGACCGTGATCGGCTCGACGTTCCAAGAGAATTCCGCCGGCGACGGCGGTGACGCCGGCGACGGGGGCGACGGCACCGGCGCCGGGTTCGACCGGGTCGCCGGAGCGGGCGGGACCGGCGGCACCGCGCAGGGCGGCGGAGCGATCTCCAACGTCGGCCAGCTCACCGTGGTCAACTCGACCTTCGTTCTCAACCGGAGCGGTCTGGGTGGAGCAGGGGGCGACCTCGGCGCCAACGGCCTTCCTCCCGCGGGCGGCGGCGGAGGCGCCGGTGGCGCGGGCGGCGTCGGCGGCGCGATCGACCAGGGCGGAGCGGGCTCGCTCACCCTGATCAACTCGACCATCGCCGGCAACGTCGCCGACCTCGGGGGCCCAGGTGGGATGGGGTTCGTGAATCCCGGAGCCGCCGGCACCGACGGCGCAGGCGGGGGGACCTTCATCTTCACCGGCCCGAGCGCCATCGTCGTCGCCAACACCATCTACTCGCAGAACACCGCCACGACCGGGTCGAACTGCGCCGGGCCCGGCACGATCACTGGCGGGTCGAACCTGAGCTTCCCCGCGGGCGGCTGCCCGCCCTCGTTCTCGAACGGCAATCCCCAGCTCGGCCTGCTCGAGGACAACGGCGGCCCGACCCGGACGATGGCGCTCGGCGCCGGCAGCGCCGCGATCAACCAGGTCGCGGTCGGGTCGGCGAACTGCCCCGGCGCCGACCAGCGCGGCATCGCCCGTCCTCAGGGGCCGACCTGCGACATCGGCGCCTTCGAGGTGCAGATGGCGGCTCCTCCGGCTCCGGCTCCGGCTCCGGCGCCGGCTCCGGCCCAGGTCACGCCTACCGCCCCGGGCGCCACCCCCGCCGCGACGAAGAAGTGCAAGAAGGCGAAGAAGAAGAAGAACAGGTCGGTCGGCACGGCCGCCGCCTCGAAGAAGAAGAAGAGCAAGTGCGCGAAGAAGAAGAGGAAGAAGTAAGCGCATAGGGTCCGGGCCGTGAGCACGGTCCGCGAGGCGGCATTTGAGCTTTTCAGGGAGCGCGGGATGACGACCATCTTCGGCAACCCCGGCTCGACCGAGCTGCCGATGCTGGCCGAGTTCCCCGACGACTTCCGCTACGTGCTCGGCCTCCAGGAGGCTGTGGCGGTGGGGATGGCGGACGGCTACGCCCAGGCCTCCGGGCGCACGGCCCACGTCAACCTGCACACCGCGCCCGGGGTCGGCAACGCGATGGGAGCGATCTTCAACGCCCAGGCGAACCACGCGCCGCTGCTGGTCACCGCCGGGCAGCAGGTGCGCGCCCAGATGACCCTGCAGGCGAACCTCACCAACCGCGACGCGATCCGCGTGGTGGATCCGTTCGTCAAGTGGAGCTACGAGCCGCCTCGGGCCGCGGACGTGCCCCTGGCGCTGGGCCGGGCGATCCACACCGCATCCGCCGCGCCGAAGGGCCCGGCCTTCATCTCGCTGCCGATGGACGACTGGACCGCCGAGGCCGACGAGGAGCAGGCCCGCCACGCGATCGCCCGCTCGGTCACGGCCCGGGCCGGCGCCGACCCGAAGCTGGTCGACGACCTCGCCGAGCGCCTCGCCGCGGCGAAGAGCCCGGTGCTGGTCGCCGGACCCGAGATCGACGCGAGCGGCGCCTGGGACACGGCGGTGGCGCTCGCCGAGCGTCAGCGGCTGCCGGTGTTCGCCTCGCCCGCTCCGGGAGGGGGGCGGCTCGGCTTCCCGGAGGGGCACCCGCTCTTCCAGGGCGTGCTGCCGCCGGCGATCGGGCCGGTGGCCGAGACCCTCCAGGGTCGCGACCTGATCCTGGTCGTCGGCTCCTCGGTCTTCCCCTACTACCCCTACATCCCCGGCCCGCTGCTGCCCGAGGGCGCCTCGCTGGTCCAGATCACAAGCGATTCCGACGAGGCCGCCAGGGCGCCGATGGGCGACGCGATCGTCGCCGACGTCGCCCTCACCCTGGAAGCGCTGCTCGAGCGGGTGGGGGAGGCCGACCGGGCCGAGCCCGAGCCGCTGCCCGACCCGGTGCCCGGCGAGGAGACGGATCCGCTGACGCCGACCATGGTCCACCACACCCTCGCCGACGCCTTCCCCGAGGACGGGATCGTGGTGCTCGAGTCACCCTCCAGCACCCTGGCGCTGCGCAACCAGCTGCGGATCTCGCGGCCGGGGAGCTACTACTTCGGCGCCGGCGGCGGGCTCGGTTTCGGGCTGGCGGCGGCGATCGGGGTGCAGCTCGCCCAGCCCGATCGCCCGGTCGTCTGCGTGCTCGGGGAGGGCTCCGCCCAATACGCGATCAGCGGCCTCTGGAGCGCGGTCGCCTATCAGGTGCCGGTCACCTTCCTGGTGCTGCGAAACGAGGAGTACGCGATCCTCAAGTGGTTCGCCGACATAGAGGAGGTGAAGGGCGCCCCCGGCCTCGACCTGCCGGCGGTGGACACCGCCGAGATCGCCGACGGCTACGGGGTCAGCTCGAAGCGGGTCTCCGGCCGCGAGGAGCTGCGCGAGGCCCTCAAGTCCGCCTT
>JBOGZI010000054.1:0-2069 GCA_050697275.1 Solirubrobacterales bacterium
CCGCCGGCCTCCCTCGCCCGAGGTGGTGCAGCGCCGCCTCGATCTGGTCGGGATCGGCTGCCTCGGCCTCGCCGTCTACCTCGGCTACATCCTCTATTTGAACTGGAACGGAGGCGCGGTCGGCGACGGCTCGGAGACCGCCCTCTCCTACGCGGTGGGGGCGGGCGCCCTCGTGGCGCCGGTTGCGATCGCCCTGACGGGAATCGGGGTGATCGTGCGCCCGCTGCTGCCCTCGCCCCGCTCGCTGGCGATCGGGGTGGTCGCGATCGTCTCCGGCCTGCTCCTCGCGCTGGCCGCGCAGACCGCCGGGCTCGGGCCCGGCGGGGCGCGCGAGCGCCTCTTCGACCCCGCCTTCTTCCCCGACCACGGGGGCGCGCTCGGCGAGGTCCTCTACTGGGCGGCTACCACGCTCTTCCAGCGGATCGGGGCGCACATCATCGCCGTGGTGCTGCTGCTGGCCGGCCTGCTGCTGGTCTGGGGTCGTTCCATCTCGGACCTGATCGCCGCCGGGCGCCGCGGCGTCGACCACGCCAAGCGCGGGACGATCACCTTCGCCACGGCGATCAAGGAGACGCGCGTCCGCACCGACCCCGATCTGATCGAGACCGACGCGGCGGACACCGACCCCGTCTACGGGCCGCCCGAGGCGCTCACCGACGCACCCGTGGCCAGCCGCGCCGACCCGCCGCCCGCCGAGCCCGCGGTCGCCGAGCCCGACGTCGCCAACTTCGACGAGGCGATCCGGGTGGTCGAGGTGAAGGAGGAGCCGACCAACGAGATCGAGTCGGTTTCTAAGCGGGATGCGCCGGGCGAGGCGATCGACGTCGAGGCCGAGGAGGAGATCGAGGTCGAGCGCACCCCGATGGGGGAGAAGCGCACCGAGGTCACCGAGTCCGACGAGATCGACTACCGGACGCCCAAGGCGGAGGAGGTGCTCGAGCACGGCAAGGCGGACAAGGGCCCCAGCACCCGCGACCGCGAGGCCGTCGGCAAGTCATTGCTGGAGGCGCTCGGCCACTTCGGGGTCGAGGCGAAGATCGTCGGCACCGTGGTCGGCCCCCACGTGAGCCGCTACGAGCTGAGGCTGGCGCCGGGGACCAAGGTCGCGAAGATCACCCAGCTCAAGGACGACCTCGCCTACGCGCTCGCCTCCACCGACATCCGGATCCTCGCCCCGATCCCCGGCAAGCAGGCGGTCGGCGTCGAGGTGCCGAACCAGCGCCGCCGCCTGGTCCGCCTCGGCGACATCTACGGGGGCCGGCCGTCCGGCTCCTCGCCCCTTGCCGCCTGGCTCGGCAAGGACATCTCGGGCAGCGCCGTCTGGACCGACCTGCAGAAGATGCCGCACGCGCTGATCGCCGGCACCACCGGCTCCGGCAAGTCCGGCAGCCTGAACGCGATCCTCAGCTCGATCCTGCTGCACGCCTCGCCGAACGAGGTGCGCCTCGTCCTGGTCGACCCGAAGCGGGTCGAGCTCAACCACTACGAGCGGCTGCCGCACCTGCTCACCCCGGTGGTCACCTCGCCGCGGCTGGCGGCGAACGTGCTCAACAACCTGATCGCCGAGATGGAGAGCCGCTACGGGGTGATGGGGGAGGCCCGGGCCCGCAACCTGGCCGAGCTCAACGCCGCCAGGAGCCGCGCCGGCGAGCCGCCGCTGCCGCACATCCTCTGCGTGATCGACGAGCTCGCCGACCTGATGATGGTCGCTCCAGCCGAGGTCGAGGACGCGATCATCCGGTTGGCTCAGAAGTCGCGTGCGGTCGGCATCCACCTGCTGCTCGCCACGCAGCGCCCCTCGACCGACGTGATCACCGGGACGATCAAGGTCAACATCCCGGCACGGATCGCCTTCGCGGTCTCCTCACAGGTGGACTCGCGGGTGATCCTCGACCAGGGCGGGGCGGAGGCGCTGCTCGGACAGGGCGACATGCTGTTCAGGCCCGCGGGCACCTCGAAGCTGCAGCGGATCCAGGGGGCGTTCGTCTCCGAGCAGGAGATCGCCAAGATCACCAGGCACTGGGCCGCGCAGGGCGAGCCCGAGTTCGCCGAGGAGCTGCTCGAGGCGG
>JBOGZI010000055.1:0-3408 GCA_050697275.1 Solirubrobacterales bacterium
GCCCAGGACGGGGCCGGCGTGGTGGTGGAGGCCGACGGGCTGCGGGTTCGCGCCCAGCGGTCGATCGTCACGGTCCCGCCCCCGCTCTCGGCGCGGATCTCCTTCTCGCCCTCACTGGGGGGCCAGCGCGACCAGCTCGTGCAGCGGATGGCCCACGGGGCGCTGACCAAGTGCGCCGCCGTCTATCCCGAGCCCTTCTGGCGGGAGCGGGGGCTGACCGGCCAGGCGGTGAGCGACGACGGTCCGATCAGCACCACCTTCGACAACTCGCCGCCCGACGGCACCCCCGGCGTGATGCTCGGGTTCATCGCCGGCGCCGAGGCGATCCGCCACGCCCGGCGCCCCGAGTCGGAGCGGCGCAAGCTCGTGCTCGAGTGCTTCGCGCGCCTGTTCGGGCCCGACGCGGAGCATCCGGGCATCTACATGGAGCGGGCCTGGGCGGAGGAGGAGTGGAGCCGCGGCGGCCCGGTCTGCGCGCCCTCGCCGGGGGCGCTGAGCGCATACGGCGAGGCGCTCCGGCGCCCCGCCGGCCGGGTCCACTGGGCCGGGGCCGAGACGGCGACGGTCTGGTGCGGCTACATGGAGGGAGCGGTGCGCTCGGGGGAGCGGGCGGCGGAGGAGGTCCTCGACGCCGAGGGCTGGCGGCTCTAGCCTCCCTTCCGGTCCAGCTGGTCGGTCGCAAGTGCTCGGCAATAGAGTGCCGGCGATGAATGAGCAGGAGCTCGCGTTCGCCGGGGCCGCCCGCCAGGCGGAGCTGGTGCGCTCGAAGCAGGTTTCCCCGAGCGAGCTGGTCGATCTCTATCTCGAGCGGATCGATCGGATCGACCCGCAGCTCAATGCCTTCCGGGTGGTGATGGCGGAGAAGGCGCGCGCAGAGGCGAAGCGTGCCGAGGAACGCCTCAGCGCGGGTGAGCAAGGTCCTCTGCTCGGCGTTCCGATCGCGATCAAGGACGATCGAAGCGAGCACGTGGAGGGTGAGTCGACCACACACGGCACGGCCACCTGGGACCAGCCGGAGCGGAGCGACTCCGAGCTGGTTGCGAGGGTGCGCCGCGCCGGCGCAATCATCATCGGCAAGACCCTGCTCCCCGAGCTCGCGATCCACGGCTACACCGAATCGCAGACCTTCGGGATCACGAGGAATCCCTGGAACCCGGAGCGGACCACCGGGGGATCGAGCGGGGGCAGCGCCGCGGCGGTGACAGCGGGGATGGTGCCGATCGCGCACGCCTCGGACGGCGCGGGCTCGATCCGCTACCCGGCGGCGCACTGCGGCCTGTTCGGACTCAAGCCTCAGCGCGACAGAGTGCCCATCAACCCACCTGGGCACTGGCTCGGGCTCTCCGTCAACGGCTGCGTTTCCAGAACGGTCGCCGACACCGCTCTCTTCCTGGACGCGGTCACGGCCGCCGGCTCCTGGTCGCGGTCCGCGCCTCCACCGCCGGAGCGCCCCTTCGCCGAGTCCGCAAGCACCGCTCCCGGCAAGCTCCGGATCGCCGTGACGGTCAAGCCGCCGAGGGCGGCGGCACCCCCGCTCCTCGGAGAGGAATCGCGTCGAGTGGTCGAGGAGACGGCCGAGCTGCTGAGGTCCCTGGGCCACGAGGTGGAGTGGCGCGACCCGGAGTGGGGCGGGGTCGGCAATCAGATCCCGGCGCGCTATCTCGGAGGAATCGCCGAGGACGTGGATGAGACGCCGGACCCGAGCAGGCTCGAGCCGCTCACCCGCGGCTACGGGCGCCTGGCGCGGGTGATCGCCCCCGGCTGGGCCAGGCGCCGCGCAGTGAGGCTCGAGGGGGCCGATCGGGAGCGGATCGGGCGAATCTTCGACGACCACGACGTGCTGCTCACCCCGATGACCGCCGGCCCGCCCTTCGAGCACGGCCGCTTCTCGAAGCGCGGCGCCCTGCGCTGCCTGCTCGGCGAGAGCCGCTTCTATCCCTATGCAGTGGCCTTCAACCACACCGGCCAGCCGGCGGCGGCGGTGCCGGCCGGGCGCAGCAGCGAGGACCTGCCGCTCGCCGTGCAGATCGTCGGCCGGCCGAACGACGAGTCGACCCTGCTCTCGCTTGCCGCCCAGCTCGAGGCCGAGCGCCCCTGGGCGGACCGCCGCCCGGCGTTCGTCTGACGCGACGCTCGCGGCGGCATGCCCTCGCCGCTGTCACCATCACGCCGTGGCCACGGACGAGCTGAGCTTCGAGAGCGCCGAGCAGCTCTTCGAGGCGCTTGGGGTGCCCGACGCGATGGCGAGGCGAAGGGTCCTGGGATGGGTCGCCACCCACCCGGCCGAGGCGATCGCCCTCGGTCCGGTGGCGGGCCGGGACATCCTCGACGTGCTGTTCGGGCTGATCAATCGCGACTGGGCCTACCCCTACTGGCAGGACATCGCGATCACGATCGGCGCCTTTGACTCGCCACGGATCACGGAGTTCTTCCTCGACCTCCTCGCGACCGCGACGCACTCCTCTCAGGCCTACGACGCCGCGAGCGCGCTCGAGCGGCGCCGGGGCGCGGAAGGCCTGCGCGAGCGGCTGGCCGAGATCGTCACCGGTGACGGCCCGCCGGAGCGCATCGCCGCCGCGGCTCAGGTACTCGCCGACGGGCAGGACCTGCCGGAGGAGGCCGCGATCCGGGTCTCGCTCCTCGAGGACGAGGTGGACGCGCCGCGGATCACCGACCGGAACGCAGCGCGCTGGCTCAGCGAGCTCGACGGTCCGTTCGGCGAGCAGGCGCGCGACCTGCTCGAGCTGCAGGGCCCGGACGCCGTCCGCGTCGTGGCCGCTCACTGGGCGGACCTCGCAGGGGATGACCGCGGGTGGCTGCTCGAGTGGGCGGGCGAGGCCGTGCCCGGCGACCCGGTGACGGCGGAGCTGGTGCGTCGCGGGCTCCAGCCGGAGGATGACGACGTCGCGCTGGCGGCCCTGGAGTGTGCCGCGATGCTGCCGGATGGAGCGCTCGAGCCCGATGAGCTGGCGCCGTGGGCGGATCACGAGCGCCCCGAGCTGCGGGCGGCGGCGATCACGGCGGGCGCTCCCGCGGATCTCGAGTCGCTGCTCTCAGGAGGTGAGACGGAGCCGGAGGTCCTGGTCGCGGTCCTGGGGCGTCTCGCCACCGGCCGGAGCGCGGAGGCCGCCGAGGCGGTCGCGGCGCAGCTCGGGAGCGAATCGGTCGAGGTTCGGAACACGGCGCGGGACGCGATGGTCTCGCTCGGGGCGGAGGCGATCGCTCGCCTCCGGCCCCTGGTCCACAGCGACTCGCCGGAGGTGCGAGCGGGCGCCGTGCGGGCCCTGCTCGACCTGGGCGATGACGAGTGGCTCGCGGGTGAGCTGCTCGAGGGGCGGAGCGGCTAGCGGCGCCCGCGCTTCTTGCGCTTCTTCTTTTTCTTCTTGACGCACTTGCCCTTCTTCAGCT
>JBOGZI010000056.1:0-7578 GCA_050697275.1 Solirubrobacterales bacterium
GCCTCGGCCGCGGCCGGCCGCTCGGCCGTCGGCTCCTCCGGCGCGGCGGCCCGCTCGCGCTCGGCGGGGGGCCGGCGCCGCCCGAAGCCGGCCAGGCCCTTGGGGGAGGAGGCCTTCGCCCCCTCGCTCGCGGTGGCGCGCCGCTCGGCCTCCCGCTTCAGGTCCTCGACTGAGCCCTTCAGCGTCTGCTTGTGGGCGCGGCGAGCGACCGGGCCCGGCAGCGGGATGCCGACCTCGAGCCCGAACTTGTAGGTGGCCCGGGTGCGGCCGTCGTCGAGCTTCTCGAAGAGGTAGTGGCCGTCGGCGTCGTTGATCCCGTTGCCCTCGACGAAGTCCCATTCGATCCGCTCCGGTCGGTCGTAGCGGTAGTCGAGCGTGTAGTCGACCTTTCGCACCTTGGCGTCGACCACCAGCTTCACCCTTCGGCCGAGGCCGCTCTTCTCACGGTCGATCACCTCGGTGCTGACCACCGCACCCTGCCAGGAGGGGAAGGTCTCGTAGTCGGTGATCGCCTCGAAGCAGGTCTCGATCGGCGCTGCTATCTCCACCGTGTGCTCGGCCCAGTTCAGGCCCACGCTCTCCTCCTACGCGCCGCGAGGTCACGGGGCTGAACCTCCACTTCACAAAACGGGTGGCTCCTGGCGGAGCCCCCTCGCATCTCGTCCGGCGCCCCAACCCTATCCGGGTGGAGCAGGTGGGCCAACAGCTCGGTTCCCTCGACCAGCCGCGGGCCGGGCCGGGAGAAGGAGGCTGCGGCGTCCACCGCCCAGATCCGCCCGGCGCCGGTGGCCGCGATCTCGCCCGCGTGGGCGGTGACCTCCTCGCGGGCCCGCTGCGCGTCCCAGCCGCAGGGCATCGCCACCACCACCTCCGGCGACGCGGCGGCCAGCTCGGGCCACTCGGCGGTTCGGGACTTCACGCCTGCCTCGCCGAGCACGTCCTCGCCGCCGGCGATCTCGATCATCTCGGGCACCCAGTGGCCGCCCACGAAGGGGGGGTCGAGCCACTCCAGGGCCAGTACCCGCGGCCGCGGGGCGCCCGCCACCTCCGCGCGGACGGCGTCGAGCCGCCGCTCGAGCTCGGACCGCAGCTCAGCAGCGCGCTCGGCGACCCCGGCCGCCTCGCCCAGCCGGGTGACGTCGGAGAGCACCTCCGCCAGGGTCGACGGATCGAGCGAGATCACCCGCGGCCGGCTCGGCAGCCGCCCGGCGACCGCGACCACGTCGTCGTAGGAGACCGCGCAGACCTCGCATACCGCCTGGGTGACGATCAGGTCCACCCCCAGCTCGGCGAGCACGGGCTCGTCGAGCTCGTAGAGATGGCGGCCCTCGCCGGTCAGGCGCCTGACCTCCGCGTCGATCTCGGCTGCCGAGAGCCCGTCCGGGATCAGTGTCCTGGTCAGGTGAGGCTTGGAGGCGGCCTCGGGCGGGTAATCGCACTCGTGGGTGACGGCGGCCACCTGGTCGCCGAGGCCGAGGGCGAACAGCATCTCGGTCGCCGATGGGACTAGGCTGGCGATTCGCACGGGACGAATATGGCACTTCTGAGTGAGGAAGAGATCAAGGAGCGGCTCAAGGGGCTCTCCGGCTGGCGGCAGCGGGGCGAGTACATCGTCAAGAGCTTCGACCGCGGCGACTTCAAGGGCTCGGTCGGGTTCGTCAACTCGATCCTCGAGCCGGCCGAGGAGATGAACCACCACCCGGACATCGCGATCTCCTGGAGCCAGGTCGAGGTCGCGATTTCGACCCACTCGGAGGGCGGGGTCACCGAGAACGACTTCGAGCTGGCGAAGAAGGTCGAGGAGCTGGCCTAGCGGCGGCCGGCCGGCCGGCGCCTCAGCGCTTCCGCTTCTTCCTCTTTCCCCTCTTCTTGCAGCGCTTCTTGCCCGCCACCTCCGCGGCGTGCTTGCCGCGCTTCTTGCCGCGCTTCTTGCACTTCCGCTTCCCCCGCGACACCAGCCGCGGCATCACGCGACCCGGCGTCGAGGCGGAGCCTCCCGCCTGTGCCGGCTCCGAGGCCGGGACCGGGGGCGGGCTCCCCGAATAGATCTGGGCCTGCTCCTCGGGGGTGTCGACCCGGGCCGCGCACTGGGGGTCGGCGTCGACGTTCCCGAACACGTAGGAGCCGCCGCCGCCCTGGTCCATGTAGGGGGCGAACTCCGGCGGCACCTCGCCGTGCTCCGAGGGCGAGGCGGGCTGGCCGAGGATCCGGAAGTTCTGCACGTTGACGCCGCCGACGCCGCGGGCCTTGTCGAAGAAGTACTGGCCGTCCCAGTGCCAGGTCTCGGTATCGGGATTGCCTTGCACCACCGAGGCCGTCCAGTGATCGCTCTGGTAGTAGAAGCACTTCGGGACCGCGGCCGCCACCCGTCCCGGCTCGTTGGCGAGGAACTCGAAGATCCCGAGGTCGGTGACGTTCTGCTGCGTCTTGTCGAACTCGACGCAGTAGGGATCGGCGCCGGGATCGGGCACCGTGGCGCCCGTGCCTGCGTCCTGCAGCGCGCACTTGAACGGGTTGGTCCCGTCCCAGGGCGCGAAGGGCTCGGTCGGGTTCGGGTCCGGGCTCTGAGCAGCGGCGGTGGGCGCGCAGGCGAGCGCGGCCGCGATCCCGATCGCTGTCAATCGCACTCCCATACCCTCGCTCGACAGTACCCGTAATCGGGGATCGGATGTGCCGCTTCCTGCTAGGTCGCCGGCGGCGGCGCAAGCGGCGACGCAAGGGCCGGCGGCGGCGCGCACGAGCCGTTCCTGACGGTGGCGAGGCGGCTGCTAGCCTTGGCGCGTCGCCGATGAACGACGACGATCCTTCGAGTACCGGGTCCCTCGCGGGGGCGCGCGCGCCGTCTGAGGGCCGGGAGGCTGCCTTGAGAGGGGCGCGGACGTGACCGTCCTGCTGCTCTTCCTGGTCGTCCTCTTGATCCTGGTCAACGGGTTCTTCGTGGCGGCCGAGTTCGCGCTGGTGCGCTCGCGACATTCGCGAATGCAGGAGCTCGCCAAGGACGGCCTTGGCAGCGCGCGGCTCGCCCTGAAGCAGATGGACCACGTCGACGAGTACGTCGCCGCCTGCCAGGTCGGGATCACCCTCGCCTCGATCGGGATCGGCTTCCTCGGCGAGCCGGCGATCGCCGAGCTGCTCGAGCCGCTGGTGGGCGACGTCTTCGGCCACGGTGTCGCGGTCGGCCTCTCGGTCGCGATCGCCTACGCGCTGATCACCTATTCGCACGTGCTCGCCGGCGAGCAGGCGCCGAAGATGATCGCGATCGCCTCGGCCGAGCGGATGATGCGGGCGACCTCCCGGCCGCTCGAGTTCTTCCGGAACCTCTTCCGTCCGCTGATCTTCGCCACCAACGCCCCGGCGCAGTTCTTCGTACGCCGGGTCCTGCGGATGGACACCAAGTCCGATTCCGAGGCCGCCACCTCCCAGGAGCTTCAGGTACTGATCTCGCGCAGCGCCGTCGGCGGCGACCTCGACCCCGGCGAGGCCGGGATGCTGAAGGGCGTCTTCCACCTGCACGAGCAGGAGGCGCGCGAGGTGATGACCCCGATCCCGGCCGTGGTCACAGTCGACTTCTCCGCCACGGTGGCGGCGGCGCTGCAGCTCTGCTGGTCCTCGGGACACAGCCGGCTGGTGGTGGTCGAGGACGGGAACGCCGATCGGGTGCGGGGGATCGTGCATGCGCTCCGGCTCACCAAGCTGCTGATGAGCGAGGGCGGCGACGCCAAGATCGAGCCGGCGGTGCGCGAGGCCCTGATCGTCCCCGAGACCAAGCCGCTGGACGACCTGCTCGCCGAGCTTCAGCGCCAGCGCTCGGAGATGGTGGTGGTGATCGACGAGTACGGCCGCACGGTCGGGATCGTCACGATCGAGGACATCCTCGAGGAGGTGGTCGGTGAGATCGAGGACGAGACCGATCCGCTGGCCGGCTCGCTGCGACAGCTCAGCAGCGGGGACTGGTACGTGCGCGGCCACGTCTCCCTCGGCGACCTCGCCGACCGCGGCATCGAGCTGCCGGTGGACACCGACGCCTACAACTCGATCGGCGGCTATGTCTTCGGGGAGCTGGGGAGGTTGCCCAAGCGCGGCGACCTGATCACCGCCGACGGCTTCGAGATCCGGGTGGAGTCCGTACGCGAGAACCGAATCGAGGCGGTCCGGATCCACTCGCGCTGAGCGGCTCGCGGCGGCGGCCGTCCGGGCCCGGGCCGCATTTGCAGGGGATTCACCTTCCGTCCGTCGGCCGCTCTAGCTTGCCCGCAATCGAATCCAAGCGGGATTCGCAGCGAGGAGGCCGCCATGTGGGTCGTCCGGCTCAGCGATAAGCAGCTTGAGGTGGTGCGGGCGGTGCTTCGCTCCGAGGAGCATCGGGGGCCCGCCCTCGAAGGCGCCTTGGAGGCTCTCGATCTGGCTCGCTGGGACGACCTCCCGGAGGCCCAGCTGCCCTGGAACGAGGTCGAGTCCGAGGCCGTCAAGCAGGGGGTCTCGGAGGCCGACGTGATCTGGGATCGTTGCGGGTCCCATGAGGAGCCCGCGGTACCCCGGATCGGGAGCAAGCAGCGTCGCCCCAAGCGCAAGGGCCGAGCGGGCGGCAAGCAGGCCGCGTAGGGCGGCCGCGGCGCTCTCGAGCGCGGTGGCCCTCGCCGGCGCGGCGCTTGGCGGCTGCGGCGGTGACGCCTCCGACCCGGACCGCTTCGACGGCGAGCGCGCCTTCGAGCTGATCGAGACCCAGGTGCGCTACGGACCGCGGCCCGCGGGATCGGAGACGCTGGAGCGGCTCGGCCGCAAGCTGCGGCGGCAGCTCCCGAACGCCGAGGTCCAGCCGCTCTCCGGCGGGTTGCTCAACCTGATCAGCGTCATCCCGGGCAACGAGCCCGCGGTGCTGGTGGCGGCGCACTACGACACCGAGGCCACGGTGCCGGACCACGTCGGGGCCAACGACGGCGCGGCCGGGACGGCGGCGGTGGTCGAGCTGGCCCGGACGGTGGAGGACCATCTGCCCGAGGACCACCGGGAGGTCCGCTTCGCGCTCTTCGACGGCGAGGAGGAGCCGCCGGGCTGTCCCGATGCGCGGTTCGAGCGCTGTGCACTGCGCGGTTCCAAGGCCTACGCCGCCGCCCATTCCGGCGAGATCGGCGAGCTGATCCTGCTCGACTACGTCGCCAACCGGGGCCTCCGGCTGACCCGCGAGGGCAACTCGGATCCTGCCCTGTGGGCGGAGCTGCGCGAGTCCGCTGAGACCGTCGGCGCCGAGGAGTTCTTCCCGGAAGGGCAGCAGGCGGCGATCATCGACGACCACGTGCCCTTCATCCGGGCCGGCGTCCCCGCGATCGACCTGATCGACTTCTCCTACCCGTTCGCCGACACGGCTCGGGATACCCCGGACAAGCTCGATCCCGAGGCGCTCGACGCGGTCGGCGAGACGGTCGCCGAGCTGATCATCCGGCTCTCGTCGTCCTCTTAGCCGTTGCCGTTCGCGTTGCGAGTGCAACGAGATGGGCGCTCCCTTTAGTAATGGTCAAGGGCATGCTCTAGTCTGGCTCGCTTCACCGACTGCCCGGCCAATCAAGGCGCCTCTCCCCCGGCGCCCCGGGCAGCGGGATTTGGACTGCTGAGGATGAGCACGAACGTGCGCAATCAACCGGTCCCGGCTCCGACCAGCGCGGTCGCGCAGCCCTCCCTGCGCCCGCCCTGGTTGCGGGAGGAGTATGTCGCGGCGGCTCCCCGCACCAGCGGGCACCGGCGTCTGCTCGGGATCGCGATCGGGATCGCGATCTCGATCGCGTGCGCCTTCATCGCGCTCGAGAAGATCTCCCTGGATCAGGTCTGGCAGAGCCTGTCCGGGGCGCACTACTTCTGGGTGATCCCTTCGACGCTGGTCGGCCTGCTGCCGGTCCTGGTCCTGCGCGCCTACCGCTGGCGGATCCTGTTCGACGACCCGGAGACCGTCCCGGTCCGGGAGTCGTTCGCCGCGATCAACATCGGACTGATGTTCGGCAACCTGCTCCCCTCGCGGGCCGGCGAGATCCCCCGGGTCTTCGCCCTTCGCCGCACCACCGGGCTCTCGGCCTTCGAGATCGGATCCACCGTCGTCGTCGAGCGGCTGCTCGACACGTTCGTGCTCGCCATCTTCGGGGCGGCCCTGTGGCCGCTGTTCCCGGAGGAGACCTGGATCCGAGTGCTCGGAATCGTCTGCGTCGGAGTGATCGTGGGCTTCCTCGCCCTCCTCGCCGCCGCGGCGATCTTCCGAGAGCGCCTCACCGCTCTCGTTCTCGGCGGCCTCAGGAGGCTGCCGCGGGTATCCGACGAGCGGGCCCTCTCGGTGCAGCGTTCGCTCGCGGCCGGAAGCGCGATCCTGCTTCGCCCCAGACGCCTGCTGGAGGCGTTGGGGCTCACGGTCCTGGTCTGGGCGATGGGGGTGCTGGCGATCTGGCTGCTGTTCCCGGCCTTCGGCCTGGAGATCAGCGGGTCGGCCCCGTGGCTGATCCTGGTCGCAAACGCCTTCGCGATCACGCTCCCGTCGGGCCCGGCGGGAATCGGGGTCTTCGAGGCATCCATCCAGGCGGCGCTGATCGCCTACGGGATCAGCGCCAGCAGCGCCCTCTCCTACGCGGTTGTCCTGCACGCGATCAACTTCGTCCCGATCATGCTGATCGGAGCCGCCTCCGCGTGGTGGATCGCCTGCCGTCCCGCCCACGCCAGGCTGATCGAGAAGGCCGAGCTTCGGGCCCCGGCCGAGGCGCCGGCCGTTCAGTCGTACTCGTAGAACCCGGCCCCCGACTTGCGGCCGAGCTTTCCCTCTCCGGCGAGCGAGATCAGCCTGCCGGGCGGCCGGTGATGGTCCTCGGCGCTGTCGGCATGTAGTGCCTCGCCGATCGCGATCGCCACGTCCACCCCGACCAGGTCGATCAGGGCGAGCGGCCCCATCGGATAGCCGCCGCCCAGGGTCATGCAGCGGTCGATCTCCTCCGGCTTCATCCCGGTCTGCTCGAGCAGCCGGACCGCGTCGAACAGGTAGGGGAAGGTCAGCCGGTTGACCACGAAGCCCGGCTCGTCGGGGACCTCGACCACGGTCTTGTCGAGGGACTCGCACCAGGCTCTCGCCCGCTCGGCGATCTCGGCGCGGGCGCCCTGCGGGACGCAGAGCTCGACCAGCTCCATGCGGACCACCGGGTTGAAGGGATGCAGCCCGAAGACCCGGTCGGGATGCCCACTCGAGGAGCCGAGCCCGGCCACCGAGAGCGATGAGGTGGTGGTCGCCAGGTCGGCGTCCCCGGCGATCTTGCCCAGCGAGCCGAGCAGCTCCGCCTTCGGCTCGGGGCGCTCCACGATCGCCTCCACCACCAGATCGCAGGCCGCGGCCTCGTCCGGCGAGGTGGTCACCTTGATCCGCTTCGGGTCGGCGTCGTCGAGCTTGGCGCAGAGCTTCTGGACCTGCTCCTCCGCCTTCCAGGCGGACTGATCGGAGCGGGCGAGCAGCAGCACCTTGGAGGCGACGCTGGCGCAGGCCGCCAGCCCGCAGGCGATCGTCCCGCTTCCCGCTATCGCGGGTCGCTCGTATGTCTCCGCGCCCGCCACCGGGGC
>JBOGZI010000057.1:0-6200 GCA_050697275.1 Solirubrobacterales bacterium
GCCATCCGCGGCCGGTCCACCCACCGGCGGAACCGCCGCCAGAAGCGCCAGGGCGGTACCGGCACGCCGCCGGCGGAGCGCCGTCCGGTGGGGCGCAAGATGCGCCAGGGCCGGGTCGTCTCCAGCAAGCCGGACAAGACGATCACCGTCCGGATCGACATCGCCCGCCGCCACCCCGCCTACGAGAAGATCGTTCGCCGCTCGAACACCCTGCACGCACACGATGCGGGCAACGAGGCCAACGAGGGGGACCTGGTGCGGGTGGTCGAGACGCGCCCGCTGTCGCGCACGAAGCGGTGGCGGCTGGTCGAGATCCTCGAGAAGGCGCAGTGAGGGGCGCGGCGCGGTGATCCAGCAGGAGTCCAGGCTCAAGGTCGCCGACAACTCGGGCGCGCGGGAGATCCTCTGCGTCCGGGTGAAGGGCGGCTCCCACCGGCGCTACGCGCGGATCGGCGACGTGATCACCGCCACGGTGAAGCAGGCGACGCCGCGGGGCGGCGTGCGCAAGGGCGAGGTCGTCGAGGCGGTGGTGGTCCGGACCCGCAAGCAGCTCGGGCGCAAGGACGGGACCTACATCGCCTTCGACGAGAACGCCGCGGTCTTGATCGATCCCCAGGGCGTGCCGCGCGGCACCCGCATCTTCGGGCCGGTCGCCCGCGAGCTGCGCGAGAAGAACTTCATGCGAATCGTCTCGCTCGCCCCGGAGGTGCTCTGATGAGCTGCCGCCAGAGGAGGCACCGCTGATGGGCAAGCCGACGATGCGGATCCGCAAGGACGACAACGTGATCATCACCGGCGGCAAGGACCGCGGCAAGCGCGGGCGGGTGCTGCGCACCGAGCCGAAGCGCGGCTACGTCTACGTCGAGGGCCTCAACATCCTCAAGCGCCACCAGCGCCCCCGCTCGGTCAAGGACGCCCAGAAGGGCGGCGAGGTCGGCGGGATCATCGACAAGGAGGGGCCGATCCACATCTCCAACGTGATGGTGCTCGATCCCGAGGACAACAAGCCGACCAGGGTTCGTGTCGAGCGGGTGGACGGCAAGCGCAAGCGGATCGCCGCCCGCACCGGAAGGGATCTGGACTGAGGAAGAGCTGATGGAAGCTGCCACGGAACAGCAGAAGCAGGCCGCCCCGCCGCCCCGGCTGCGGGACCGATACGAGCAGGAGGTGAAGCCGGCGCTGGTCAAGCGCTTCGGCTACTCCAGCCCGATGGCGGTGCCGACCCTCGAGAAGATCACCCTCAACATGGGGATCGGGGAGGCGAAGCAGAACACGAACATGCTCGAGGCGGCCACCGAGCAGCTCGCCACGATCGCCGGCCAGCGTCCGAGCGTGAGGCGAGCGAAGAAGTCGATCGCCTCCTTCAAGGTCCGCGAGGGGATGCCCGTCGGGGTCGCGGTGACCCTGAGGCGCGCCCGGATGTGGGAGTTCCTGGACAGGCTCACCTCGGTGGCCGTGCCCCGGATCCGGGACTTCCGCGGGCTCAGCGCCCGTTCCTTCGACGGCCGCGGCAACTACTCGATGGGGATCCGCGAGCAGATCATCTTCCCGGAGATCGATTACGACTCGATCGACGAGGTCCGGGGGCTCGACGTGACGATCACCACCACGGCCCGGACCGACGAGGAGGCCTTCGCGCTGCTCGATGCGCTCGGCATGCCCTTCTCGCCGGAGGGCAGGCCGGGCGAGGAGGATGCCGAGGCGGAGGCCGAGGAGGAGCGCCGCAAGGAGGAGGCGCGCCGCCGGGCCGAGGCCGAGGCGGCCGCGCTCGAGCAGCTCAAGGAGGAGAACCCCGAGGCCTACGCCAAGCGGGTCAGGCCCGAGGAGGGCGAGGAAGGCGAGGAGGGCGAGGGCGCGCCCGCAGAGGGCGAGCCGGAGGGAACCAAAACGGCGGCGACAAAACCCGCCGCCGAATCAAAACCCGCCGAAGGCGGCGGGGACAAGTCGTCCGAGGAAGGAAGCTGATGGCGAAGACGTCCCAGCGGGTGCGCCAGGGGCGCGCCCCCAAATACAAGACGCGCGGCTACAACCGCTGCCGGCGGTGCGGCCGCCCCCGCGCGTACTTCCGCAAGTTCGGCCTCTGCCGGATCTGCCTGCGGGATGCGGCCCACCAGGGCTACGTGCCGGGGATGACCAAGTCGAGCTGGTGAGGCCCTGGCGATGCTGACCGATCCAGTCTCCGACTACCTGAACCGCGTCCGCAACGCGCTGCAGGCCGACCACGAGGAGGTCGAGATCCCCTCCTCCCGGCTGAAGCGCGAGATGTCCCGGATCCTCAAGGAGCAGGGCTACATCACTGACTTCACGGTGGAGGGCGGCGAGCGCGGCGAGGTGATCAAGGTGCGCCTCCGCTACACCGAGGACCGCAGCCCGGTGATCAGCGGCATGCAGCGTGTCTCCAGGCCCGGGCGGCGCCGCTACGTCCCGAAGGGCGAGGTGCCGCGGGTGTTCGGCGGCATGGGCACCGCGATCGTCTCGACCTCGAGCGGCGTGATGACCGGGCACGAGGCGCGCCAGCGGGGCGTCGGCGGCGAGGTAGTCGCCTACGTCTGGTGAGCTAGATGAGCAGAATTGGCAGACAGCCGATCGAGCTCCCGGAGGGCGTCAGCGTCGACGTCAAGCCGGGCTCCGTGACCGTCAAGGGGCCGAAGGGCGAGCTCAACCAGGCCGTCCACGGGGACATGAAGGTGTCCGTGGACGACGCGACGCTGACCGTCTCCCGGCCGACCAATCGCGGCGAGCACCGCGCCCTGCACGGCCTCACCCGCAGCCTGATCGCGAACATGGTCGAGGGCGTCACCGACGGCTACGAGCGGCGCCTCGTGATCCAGGGGGTCGGCTACCGCGCCCAGCTCAAGGGCAAGGCGCTCGAGATGTCACTCGGGTACTCGCACCCGGTGAGCGTCCCAGCGCCCGAGGGGATCGAGTTCGAGGTGCCGCAGCCGACCGAGGTGGTGGTGCGCGGGATCGACAAGCAGCTGGTCGGCGAGACGGCCGCCCGGATTCGCAAGGCCCGTCCGCCGGAGCCCTACAAGGGCAAGGGCGTCCGCTACTCCGGCGAGCAGGTCTCCCGCAAGGTCGGGAAGAGGGCCTGATGGCGGTCCAGACCAAGCCACAGAGGCGGCTGCGGAGGCGGCGCCGGGTGCGCGCCCGCATCCGCGGCAGCGCCAAGCGGCCGCGGCTCTCGGTCTACCGCTCCAACCGGGGAGTCTCCGCGCAGCTGGTGGACGACGCGGCCGGGCTGACGCTGGCGGCGGTCAACTGGACCGAGGACGAGCTTCGCAAGCTCGACCGGATGGAGCAGGCGAAGCGGGCGGGCGAGATGCTCGCGAAGCGCGCCGCCGAGGCCGGCGTCGAGACCTGCGTCTTCGATCGAGGCGGCTACCGCTACCACGGCCTGGTCAAGGCCCTGGCCGAGGGCGCCCGCGAAGGGGGCCTCCGGTTCTGATGCTGACCCGCCACGACACTCCGCTACCTTCACGGGTTTCATGGCTGTAGAGACCGTCAGCCCCAAGGGACTCGACCTGCAGGAGCGGGTGATCGAGATCAACCGCGTCGCCAAGGTCGTCAAGGGCGGCCGACGCTTCTCGTTCACGGCGCTGGTCGCAGTCGGGGACGAGGACTCCGTGGTCGGCGTCGGCTACGGCAAGGCCCGCGAGGTCCCGCTCGCGATCCAGAAGGCGGTCGAGAACGCTCGCAAGAACCTGATCCGGGTGCCCAAGTACGGCCAGACGATCACCCACCGGGTGATCGGGCGCTTCGGCGCGGGCCACGTGGTGCTTCGCCCGGCCAGCCCGGGAACCGGCGTGATCGCCGGTGGCGGCGTTCGCGCCGTGCTCGAGCTCGGCGGCGTCCGCGACGTCCTCACCAAGAGCATCGGGACCCAGAATCCGATCAACCTCGTCAAGGCGACGATGCAGGGCCTCTACACCCTGCGCCGTCCCGAGGACGTCGCCAAGCTCCGCGGGATCTCGGTCCGCGAGGTGCTCGGGGTCGGCCCCGGCGACGGCGCCGAGGCCGAGCCGTCCAACGGAGCGCCGGCCGAGGGCGCCGAGCCGCCCAAGGTTGCCACGCCGCCCGCGTCGCAACCCGGCACGCCCGGAAGCGAAGCTGAGGGGGAAGCCGGATCCGGGGGGTCGTCCTGATGGCGGCGATCGAGATCAGGCAGGTCCGCTCGCCCAACGGAGCGTCGCCGCGGCAGCGCGACACGCTGCGCTCGCTCGGCCTGGGCAGGATCGGGCGGCAGGCGAGCCACGACGACTCCCCTCAGCTTCGCGGCATGCTGCGCGTGGTCCGCCATCTCGTGGAGGTCGAGGGGATGCGAGGCGGCTCCGAAGGAGCCAGCCGTGAGTGAAAGGGTGGGCCTGCACAGCCTGAAGCCGCCCGCGGGCTCGCGGCGCTCGCGCAAGCGGGTCGGTCGGGGCGGCGGCTCCGGCTTCGGCAAGACCTCGGGGCGCGGCCACAAAGGCGCGGGACAGCGCTCGGGCAACAAGCGCAAGCGCGGCTACGAGGGCGGCCAGAACCCGGTGCACATGCGGATGCGCAAGCTGCGCGGGCCGAACAAGAAGATGTCGATGCCCTTCGAGAACTTCCGCACCCGGACCCAACCGGTCAACCTGGCTGACCTCGAGGCCCGCTTCTCGGCCGGTGACGAGGTGACGCCCGAGACGCTGCGCAAGGCCGGGCTGGCGAAGCGGCGCGACCCGGTCAAGGTGCTCGGCCGCGGCGAGCTGAAGAAGAAGCTCACCGTCAGGGCGCACGCCTTCAGCGCCGCGGCTCGCGACGGGATCGAGAAGGCCGGTGGGACCGTCGAGTTCATCGGGGGCGAGCCGGAGCCGAAGCCCCCGCCCCGCGCGAAGCCCGAGCCCAAGGCCGAACCGGCGGGGGAGTCCAAGGACGGTTCTTCTGAGGAGGGCGAGGAGTAGTGCTCCAGACCATAGCCAACGCCTTCAGCGTCCCCGACATCCGGCGGAAGCTCCTCTTTACGGCGGCGATCCTGGCGCTCTACCGCCTCGGCGCCTACATCCCCTCCCCCGGGGTGGACGCCAACACGATCAAGGAGATCGAGCAGAACTTCCAGGGGTCGAACATCCTCGGCTTCCTCAACCTCTTCTCCGGCGGCAGCCTCTCGCGGCTGTCGCTGTTCGCGCTCGGGATCATGCCCTACATCACGGCCTCGATCATCCTGCAGCTGATGACCGTGGTCGTGCCCTCGCTCGAGCGCCTCCAGAAGGAGGGCGAGGTCGGCCAGCAGAAGATCACGCAGTACACGCGCTACCTCACCGTCGGGCTCGCCTTCGCCCAGTCGATCGGCTACGTCTTCCTCTTCCGGAGCTTCCAGAGCCAGGCGGGCGCCAGCGTGGTCGGCCAGCTCACCTTCACCAAGGTCTTCCTGATCGTGATCTGCCTGACCGCGGGCTGCACCCTGCTGATGTGGATGGGCGAGCTGATCACCCAGCGAGGGATCGGCAACGGGATCTCGCTGATGATCTTCGCCTCGATCGTCGCCGCCCTCCCGAGCGGGATCTCGCAGTGGTGGACGAATCCCGACCAGGTCTTCGTGGTGATGATGCCGTTCATCGCCCTGGCGGTGATCGTCGCGATCGTCTACGTGCAGGAGGGCCAGCGGCGGATCCCGGTCCAATACGCGAAGCGCGTGGTCGGACGGCGGATGACCTCCGGCGGCTCGACCTACCTGCCCCTGCGCGTGAACATGGCGGGCGTGATCCCGGTCATCTTCGCCGCCTCGATCATGGCCTTCCCGCCGACGATCGGACAGCTCCTCAACACCCCCGCCGCGCTCGACTTCGCCGCCTTCTTCGGGCCCAACAGCTGGGCCTACGTGGCCGGCGAGGTCTTCTTCATCATCATCTTCACCTACTTCTATACGGCGGTCACCTTCAACCCGGTGGACCAGGCCGACAACCTGAAGAAGCACGGCGGCTTCGTCCCCGGGGTCCGTCCCGGGCGCCCGACCGCCGAATACCTCGACCGGATCCTCTCGCGCCTCACCTTCCCAGGCGCGCTGTACCTCGGCGCCGTCGCGGCGCTGCCGACGATCCTGATCAGCCAGACGTCGGCGAACTTCTTCTTCGGCGGCACCTCGATCCTGATCGTCGTCGGCGTCGCGCTCGACACGGTCAAGCAGCTCGAGGCGCAGCTGATGATGCGCAACTACGAGGGCTTCCTGAGGTAGTGGT
>JBOGZI010000058.1:0-12335 GCA_050697275.1 Solirubrobacterales bacterium
GCTCGCGGGCGGGCGAGTCGCTCGGGCGATCCGGCGGCGCCCTGACATCGGATCCCGACGGCCGCGGCCGGGTCGGCGGGCTGCCCAGCTTCGTGCCGGCGCGCTTCCGCGAGCGGCTGCTGCGCTCGGCGGGGCGCTGGAACGTCTCGCCCGGGCTGCTCGCGGCCCAGCTGATGGCCGAGTCCGACTTCAACCCGCGGGCCGTCTCCCCGGCCGGCGCGCAGGGGATCGCGCAGTTCATGCCGGGCACCGCCGCGTCCTACGGGCTCCGCGACCCGTTCGACCCGGTCGCCGCGATCGACGCCCAGGCCCACCTGATGTCGGACCTGCTGCGCCGCTTCCGCTCGGTGCCCCTGGCGCTCGCCGCCTACAACGCCGGTCCCGGCGCGGTCGCGGCCTGCGGCTGCGTGCCGCCCTACCCCGAGACCCGGGCCTACGTGGCGCGTGTGCTCGCCCTCGCCGACGGCGCCGGCGTGATCCTCGCGCCGCCGCTCGAGGTGCGGCTGGTCCGCTAGCTCCTTCATCAACGCGCAACGAATGCTGCGCGTGGCACGGCGCGGTGGCGGGTATTCATGAAGCGCCGTGACCCCCCGATCCCGCCCCCGATCCCGCGAATGAGATAGGAATGGGCCGCTGATGGAGGCCGGTCAGGTCACCGAGGCGAGACCGCTCGCCATTCGCGAGCGCGTCGAGGACAGATTGCGGCGCCAGCCGGCGCTCGGCGGGGCGATCGTGATCGGGATCATCTTTCTCGCCCTGGTCGCGTCGGAGGGGCTCCACGACGTCGCCCAGACCGGCGTCAACGGCCTCTCGCTGGGCGCGATCTACGCGCTCGGCGCAGTCGGGCTGACGCTCGTCTACGGGATCCTGAGGCTGGTCAACTTCGCCCACGGCGACTTCCTCACCTTCGGCGCCTACATGGCCTACCTGGTCAACGTCACCTGGGGGGCGCCGCTGGTCATCGCGGTCTTCTGGGCGATGGTGATGACGGCGCTGCTGGGCCTGCTCTTCGAGCGACTGCTGTGGGGGCCGATGCGGTCCAAGCACGCCGGGTTCCTGCAGCTGATCCTGATGTCGATCGGGCTCGCCTTCCTGCTGCGGGCGATCGTGCAGTGGTTCTGGGGCACCGAGATCCGGGTGCTCGACGTCGACAGGACGAGCACCGTCGAGCTGATCGGGCTGCGGATCGGCCAGACCCAGTTCATCGTCGTCATCGTCGGCATCGCCGTGCTGCTCGGGGTCGGGGTGATGCTCCGCTACACGCTGCTCGGCAAGCGGATGCGGGCGCTCTCGGACGACCTCGACCTGGCCGAGACGGCGGGCATCGACACCCGCAGGGTGATCCTCTACACGTGGGTCTTCGCCGGTGGTCTGGCCGGACTGGCGGGGGTGATGGCGGCCGCGACCACCAACCTCCGCCCTGAGCTCGGCTTCGAGCTGCTGCTGCCGATCTTCGCCGCCGTCATCCTCGGCGGCATCGGCGACGCCTTCGGGGCGCTGGCGGCCGGTCTGGTGATCGGGGTGATGACCGAGTGGTCGACCCTGGTGATCGACGCGCGCTGGAAGACCGCGGTCGGCTTCCTCGTGCTGGTGCTGGTGCTGATCATCAGGCCGCAGGGGATCTTCGGGAGGGCGAAGTCGGTATGAGCCTCGACCCCTCCCTGACGATCCCGCTCGCAATCGATCTCGCCTCGCTGTTCACGGTCAACTTCTGGATCAGCGTCGGCGTCGTCGCCGGCACCTACGCGATCGTCGCCCTCGGCCTCCAGCTCAACACCGGCTTCACCGGGATCGTCAACTTCGGCATGGCCGCCTTCATGGCGATCGGCGCCTACTCGATGGCGATCCTGGTGCTCGAGGCGGGCTTCTCCTTCTGGCTCGCGTTGCCGGCCGCGATGCTGATCTCGATGCTGTTCGGAGTGCTGGTCGGGCTGCCCTCGCTGCGCCTGCGAGCCGACTACTTCGCGATCGCGACGATCGGGATGGCGGAGGTGGTGCGGCTGTTCGCCCAGAACGCCCGCGGCCTCACTGGGGGCAACCAGGGACTGTTCTGCGAGGAGGGAAACCCGTCGAACTGCTACCCGAACACCTGGAACGACCTCTCCGACTCGATCAACGGGCTGATCGAGAACGTCTGGGCGGACCCGCCGTCGCTGCTGCCCCTGCTGCTGGTGACCTGGGCCGTGGTCGCCTTGGCGACTATCGGCCTGATCGCGATCCAGCGCACGCCCTGGGGCCGGGTGCTGCGCGCGATCCGCGAGGACGAGGACGCCGCCCGGGCTCTCGGCAAGAACACGCTGGCCTTCAAGCTCCAGTCGCTGGCGATCGCGGCCCTGCTCGGCTCGATCGCCGGGTTCTTCGTGGCCCTCAACCTGAAGACGCTCCACCCGATCGACTTCGAGCCCCTGGTCACCTTCTTCGCCTTCAGCGTCCTGATCCTGGGCGGCATGGCCAACTACAGGGGCGTATTCGTCGGGGCGATCCTCTTCTGGTTCGTGCTCGAGGGCACCCGCTTCATCGAGTTGCCCGATCCGCCCGTGGACGAGACCCGCATCGCCGCCCTGCGCCTGGCGATAACCGGACTCCTGCTGATCGGGCTGATGGCCTTCCGGCCGCAGGGGATGTTCGGGAAGCGAGAGGAGATGATCCTTGGCGAGTGAGCGCGGAACCACCAACCGGCCGCGGGCCGAGTCGAACGGCGCCCTGCTGGACGTGAACGAGGTCCACAAGCGATTCGGCGGGATCCGGGCGGTCAACGGCGCCAGCTTCGCGATCCCGCCCGGCTCGATCACGGCGCTGATCGGCCCGAACGGGGCCGGGAAGACGACGCTGTTCAACGTGGTCACCGGCTTCTACCGCGGGGAGGGGGGCTCGGTCAGCTTCGACGGCGACGAGGTGCTGGGCGAGCCGCCTTACGCGATCGCCCGCCGGGGGATGGTCCGCACCTTCCAGATCACGAAGGCGCTCGCGGCGATGCCGGTGATCGACAACATGATGCTGGCGGCGCCCGAGCAGCCGGGAGAGCGGCTGCGCAACGTCTTCTTCAGGCCGGGCCAGATGCGGGCGCGGGAGAACGAGGTCCGCGACGAGGCGATCGAGCTGCTCGACGTCTTCAACCTCGCCCCGCTCGCGGACGACTACGCCGGCACTCTCTCGGGAGGCCAGCGCAAGCTGCTCGAGCTCGCCCGTGCCCTGATGGCGCGCCCGAAGCTGCTCCTGCTCGACGAGCCGATGGCGGGGATCAACCCCACGCTCGGCAAGCGGCTGCTCGACCACATGAACCGCCTACGCGGCGAGCAGGGGGTCACCTTCCTGTTCATCGAGCACGACATGGAGGTGGTGATGAACCACTCCGATCGCGTCGTGGTGATGGCCGAGGGCCGGGTGATCGCCAGCGGCGAGCCTCACGAGGTGCGCGCCGACAAGCGGGTGATCGACGCCTACCTGGGCGAGACCTTCGCCGACACCGCAGCTGGCGAGCAGGGAGGGGGGACTGCTGAATGAACGGGGCCGCTAACGGCGCGATCCTCGCCACCGAGGGATTGACGGCGGGCTACGTGCCGGAGGTCGACGTGATCACAGGCGTCTCGATCGAGGTCCGGGAGGGGGAGATCGTCACCGTGATCGGCCCCAACGGCGCCGGCAAGTCGACCCTGATCAAGTCGATCTTCGGCCTGCTGCCGCCTCGGAGCGGGCGTGTGACCCTGCGGGGCGAGGATCTGACCGGAGAGCTACCGCACACGATCACCCGGCGGGGGATGAGCTACGTCCCGCAGCTCGACAACATCTTCCCGAGCCTCACCGTCGAGGAGAACCTGGAGATGGGCGCGCTCGAGCAGAGCAGGGCTCGCGAGCGAATGAATTCGATGTACGAGCTCTTTCCGCGGCTCGGCGAACGGCGAACGCAGACGGCCGGCACGATGAGCGGCGGCGAGCGGCAGATGCTGGCGATGGCGCGCGCGCTGATGCCGGAACCCGAGGTGCTGCTGCTCGACGAGCCCTCGGCGGGACTGGCCCCGGCCTTCGTCGAGGCGATCTTCGCCAAGGTCGAGGAGATCAACCGCCACGGGGTGACGCTCGTGATGGTCGAGCAGAACGCCCGGCGCGCGCTCGGGATGTCGAGCCGCGGCTACGTCCTCGACCTCGGGCAGAACCGCTTCGAGGGGCCGGGCAGGGAGCTGCTCGAGGACCCCAAGGTCGCCGACCTCTACCTGGGCGGCACCGCCCGCATCGACAGGCCTGGGGAAGCCGTCTGACGAAAAACGGCCGGGGCCCGAAGGCCCCGGCCGTTCCAATCCATTCGAGCCTCAGCTCGAAAGGGTCGTGATCACTCGGGCTGGGTCACCTCGACTTCGTCGATGACCTCCAGCTCGCCACCCCTGAACGTGTAGATGTCGTAGACACCCGCGGTGGCGTCGCCTTCCTCGTTCATGTCGACTGCGCCTGAGGCGCCCGTGTAATCGATGTCCTCACCGTTCTGCAGCGCCTCGATCGCCTCGGGGAGCTGCTGCCAGGAGTACTCGGTGCCACCCGGCGCGGTGATGTCGATCAGCCCATCCGCCATCTCCTGGCCGTCGGTGGAGCCAGCGCTCACCGCGGCGAGGTAGCAGAGGATCGCTGCATCGAACTGCTGGGCGTCGAACGTCTGGCGCTCGACGTTCCTGGGCTCGGCCTGCGTGTACAGGGTGTCGAACCCCGTCGAGGCCTCGCCCTTGTCGGGCGCGCCCGGCGCGGTGCCGCGCATGCCCTCGATGATCTGCGTCGGGACATCAGCCGGGACGTCGCTCGAGGCGAGCCCGTCGGTGAACCATCCCTTCGCGGGATCCCAGTTGCCCGTGCGCTGCAGCGCCGGGCCGACCTTGACGAAGGTCTCCGGGAAATCGATGATCACGACCGCCGCCGGGTTACCCGACGTGATCTGCTGAGCCTCCGAGTCGTAGCTCGGCTGCTCCGGGTCATAGATGACCTCCTCGCCGACCGTGCCGCCCAGGCTCTCCCAGGCGTCGCTGAAGGTCCCAGCGAGACCCTCGCCGTACGCGTCGTTGCGGGCGCCGATGTTGACGGTCTTGCCCTCGGCACCGCCGATTTGTGCGGCGATCGCGTCGGCAAGCGTCGGGCCCTGGAACGAGTCCGGCGGGGCCGTCCGGTTGACGAGCCCGTCGTCGTCGAGGCCGGTGATCTCGTCACTGGTCGACGCCGGCGAGATCTGCAGGATCCCGTCGGGAATCGCAACTGACTGGGCCGTCGGGATCGTGTCCGCCGAGGCCCAAGCGCCGGTGAGGCAGGTGGCGCCATCCGAGTCGACCAGCTTGCGCGCCGCCTGAACCGCGGCCTGCGGATTCGTCTCGTTGTCCTCGTGGACGATGTTCACCGTGTGCTCAACGCCGGCCTGCTTGATGGCGTCGTTGATCTGTGCGACCGCGAGATCGGCGGCCTTCTGACCCGGCGGGCCGAAGTCTGAGAGATCTCCCGTCAGGGGGATCGAATCGCCGATCACGAGGTCAAGCTGCGCCTCGCCACCACCACCGCCGTCGTCATCGTCGTCATCGCCGCAGGCGGCGATGCCGAATACCAGCACGAGGCCGGCGGCGGCAGCGAGGACCTTCTTGGTCTTGAGACCTCGCATCCTGTTGTCTCCTCCTCTTTGTCAACGGGGCCCTCAGTTTTCAGGCCCGTGTACTCGGTATCTATATCGCTTGCTGGGAAAAATCAAGGCTCCGCGCCCGGTTGCTGACTATCAGCGGGGAGCGATAGGGTCCCCCCGTGCCCGTTGCCGAGGTCGAGGGGATCGAGGGGCTGAAGGCCCTGGTCGGGAAGAAAGTCGGTCCGACCGAGTGGCGCGAGGTGACCCAGGAGATGATCGACACCTTCGCCGAGCTCTCCGGCGACGACCAGTGGATCCACGTCGACGTCGAGCGGGCGAAGAAGGAGAGCCCGTTCGGCACCACCGTAGCCCACGGCAACCTCACCCTCTCGCTGATCGACGGGCTGCGGCGGGACCTGATCAGCTCGAGCGGCTTCAAGCTGGGCGTCAACTACGGCTGGAACCGGGTGCGCTTCCCGGCGCCCGTCCCCGCCGGCTCGAAGGTGCGGGCCACCGCCGAGGTGACCGAGATCGAGGACGTCGGCGGCGGCTGGTGGCAGGTGATCACCCGCTTCACGGTCGAGGTGGACGGCGCCGACAAACCTGCCTGTGTGGCCGACTCCGTGGGCAGGGCGCTACCGGAGTAGCGGCGGACGCTGTCCGGCGGGTGGCGGCGAGCAACCGCCCCCGTGCGCTTGCACGGGGGCGGTAGCGGAGCCGACAGGACCCGCCGGCCAGAGACCCTGGCTACTTGACCGTGAGGGTGCCCTCCATGCCCTGCTCGCGGTGGCCAGGGACGGAGCAGTAGAAGGTGTACGTGCCTGGCTGGAGATCGAGCGTGGTTGACGCCGTGCCGCCGGTGACGAGGTCGGTCTTGCCGACGTCGTTGCCCTGCTCGTCCTCGACGGTGACGTCGTGCGAAATGTCCGACTGGTTGTCGTACTCGACCGTCACCGTGCCCGCGGTCGTATTCGCGCTCTGCTGGTCGTAGGAGATTCCCTCGCTCGTCGAGAACTCGAGGGTGCCGCCAGCGCCGCCCCCGCCCGCCGCCGTCGTCTCCTGGGTGGTGGTAGGCGCGGCGGCCGTCTCCTCGTCCTCCTCGTCGTCGCCGCAGGCGGCGATGCCGAACGCGGCGAGTGCGAGCACCGCCAGCAGCGCAAGAAGCTTCTTCATTCCGTCACCTTTCTCTCGCCTCAAGGTCATTTTCACTCTATACGTGCGGTGGGGGCAGGCAGATTGGCCGAGGGCTAGTTTCCTTCGAAGGTCGGTTCCTCGCCGGCGAAGAAGGCGGTCACGCCCCGGCGAAGGTCCTGGGTGGCCATGCTGTCCGCGATCCCGTGGCGCTCGATCTGAAGGTGGTCGGTGAGCGAGTGCTCGATGCTCTCGTGCAGCAGCCGCTTCGCCATGCGCACGTAGTGCGGCGCCTTGGCGGCGAGCTTCTCGGCCTTCTCGTGCGCCCGCGACGTCAGCTGGTCCGCCGGCACGACCTCACTCACCAGGCCCGCCTCGAGCGCCGCCTCGGCGTCCAGGTTGGGGTCGTTGAGGGCGAGCTCGAGCGCCTTTGCGGGACCCACCACCCGCGGCAGGAAGTAGGTCATCCCGCCGTCCGGGGAGGCGCCGATGCGGCCGTAGGCGATCGCCAGGAAGGCGGCATCGGAGGCGATCCGAATGTCGCAGGAGAGCGCCAGCGACATGCCCGCCCCGGCGGCGGGCCCGTTGATCGCGGCGATCATCGGGTAGGGCAGGCGCCGGAAGTCGACGATCGCCTGGTGGAGGGCCTCGGCTCCCCGCCGCACCTCGGAGGGAAGATCGACGTCGGGTTCGTCGACGCCGCGCTTGAACCAGTTGACGTCGCCGCCCGCGCAGAAGGCCCGGCCCGCCCCGGTGACGACCAGGGCGCGGATCGGAGCCCGGTCGGCGAGCCAGGCCGCGGCGACGGTCAGCTCGCCGATCAGCTCGGGGCTCATCGCGTTGAGCGCGTCGGGGCGGTTGAGGGTCAGGGTCCCGACCTGCCCATCCAGCTCGATCTGGAGCGTCTCGAGCTCGGGTGGATCGGCGGAAAGCGGGCGTATGGGGTCGGTCGCGGTGTCGCTCATGGTCATCCTCCTGGGCGCGGGGGAGGCGGAGCCTACCCTTAGTTGCGATGGCGAAGAAAGAGACAAAGCTCGCCGAGCAGCGGCGCGAGCTGCCGGACGCGCCGGGCGTCTACCTCTTCCGCGACCGGGCCGGGGAAGCCCTCTACGTGGGCAAGGCGAACTCGATCCGCAAGCGGGTCGCGTCGCACTTCGCCGGCAAGGGGGGCGGGCGCGGGGCGGGGCTGGGCGGGACCGCCGAGCTGACCGGTCGCACCGAGTCGATCGAGGTCCTGGTCACCGAGACCGAGGCCGAGGCGCTGCTCGCCGAGCAGAGCTTCATCAAGCGCCACCGCCCCCGCTTCAACATCAGGCTGCGCGACGACAAGTCCTACCCCTACGTCGGGGTCAGCCTCGACGAGGAGTTCCCACGGGTCTACTTCACCCGCGAGCGCCACCGGCCGAACCGCGCCTACTTCGGCCCCTTCTCCTCGGCGAAGCGGGTGCGGGAGACGCTCGACCTGCTCGGCAAGCTCTTCCAGTACCGCACCTGCGAGGGCCCCGAGCCCGGGCGCCGCTCCGGCGTGCCCTGCCTCGACTACTACATCAAGCGCTGCCAGGCCCCCTGCGTCGGCTACATCGACCGGGAGGAGTACCGGCGCAACATCGACCGGATTCTCGCCTTCCTCTCCGGTCGCTACCGGGAGATCGCCGGCGACCTGGAGTCGAAGATGGAGGAGGCCTCCGAGGCGCGCGACTTCGAGCGCGCGGCGCTCTTCCGCGACCGGCTCGCGGCGGTGCGGAGCATGATGGAGCGCCAGCAGGTGGCCGGCGGCTCGCTCGGGAGCGCCGACCTGATCGGGGTGGCGATGGAGGGAAGCGACGCGAACGCCCAGGTCTTCCAGGTGCGCGACGGGGTGCTGGCCGAGCGACAGGGCTTCTACCTGGCCGGCGAGGACGGGGCCTCGCCCGATGGCGAGGGGGAGCGCGACCTGGCCGAGGTCGCCGAGACCTTCCTGCTCCAGTACTACGGTGCCGCGCCATCCGTGCCGGCCCGCGTGGTCGTCGGCCCGGAGCTTCGCGACCGCACCGGCGTGCTCGCCGAGGCGCTGAGCAGCCAGCGGGACTCGCCGGTCGAGGTGCGGGTGGCGAAGCGCGGCGACGCACGCCGCCTGCGCGAGCTCGCCGAGCGCAACGCCGAGCTGGCCCTGGCCCAGGATCGCCTGCGGCGCGAGCACCGTCGCCAGCAGCGGGCCGAGGCGCTCACCGCGCTCCAGGAGGAGCTCGGGCTGGAGCGGCTGCCGGTCCGGATCGAGGGCTTCGACATCTCCAATCTCGGCGAGACGCACACGGTCGCCTCGATGGTGGTGTTCGAGGGGGGCGCCCCGAAGAAGTCCGACTACCGCAAGTTCAACATCCGCGGCGAGGAGTCCGACACCAGCGGGGGGCGGAGCCGCCCCGATGACGTCGCCTCGATGAACGAGGTCCTCACCCGCAGGCTCGGGCGCTACCTGCACCAGGCGGACCTCTCCCCGCACGACTCGAACCGGGAAGCGAGCTTCGCGGCGCTGCCCGACCTGGTCGTGGTCGACGGCGGCAAGGGCCAGCTCTCCGCCGGCGTGCGGGCCCTGGAGCCGCTGGTCGAGCGGGGGGTGACCGTGATCAGCCTCGCCAAGCGGATCGAGGAGGTGTTCGTCCCCGGCCGCCGCAAGCCGATCCGCCTCGAGAAGGGCTCGGACGCGCTCCGCCTGCTGCAGCGGGTGCGCGACGAGGCGCACCGGTTCGCGATCACCTTCCACCGGTCCCGGCGGGACAAGTCGATGACCGCCTCGGTGCTGGACGGGGTCAAGGGCGTCGGCCCGGCGCGGAAGCGGGCGCTGCTGCGGCATTTCGGCTCCCCCGACAGGCTGCTCAGCGCCAGCCGCGAGGAGCTCGAGGCAGTGCCCGGGGTGCCGGGTAAGCTCGCTCGCGAGATCCACCGCCAACTGCACAGAGCAGGCTGATGGCGAAGGCCGCTGAGGAACCTGGCCAGGGCAGCGACGGCGCCGCCCCGCGCCCGAAGCCCGTCGAGCTGGTCGTGATCACGGGTCACTCCGGGGCCGGCAAGTCGGAGGCGATCGCCGCCTTCGAGGACGGCGGCTACTTCTGCGTGGACAACCTGCCGCCGAGGATGATCGAGTCGCTCGGCGCGCTCTTCCGGCATGAGGGCAGCGGGGTGGAGCGCGCGGCCGTCGTCTCCGACGTCCGCGGGGGCGAGTACTTCGAGGACCTGCTGGCGGTGATCGGGGAGCTGGAGAGCGGCGGGGTCGACCTGAAGCTGCTCTTCCTCGAGGCCGACGAGGAGACCCTGCTGCACCGCTATAAGGAGACCCGCCGGCGGCACCCGCTGGCGCGCAGCGGGCGGATCGTGGACGGGATCCGCGGGGAGCGCGAGCTGCTCGCCCCTCTGCGCGAGCGCGCCGACGTCGTGATCGACACCAGCGGGCTCACGGGCGGGGCGCTGCGGCGGCGGATCGCCACCGAGCTGATCGGAAGGGAGGCGGAGGGGAGCCAGCTCGCGTTGACGATCCTCACCTTCGGCTTCAAGAACGGGCCGCCCTCGGACGCGGACCTCACCCTCGACGTGCGCTTCCTGCCCAATCCCCACTACGTGGACGAGCTGCGGCCCCAGACCGGCCTCGACGAGCCGGTCAGGGAGTACGTGGAGTCGGGGACCCAGGCGGGAGAGTTCTACGGGCGGCTGATGCCGCTGCTCGACTTCCTGCTCCCCGCCTACGTCGCGGAGGGCAAGCAGCACCTGACGATCGCGGTCGGCTGCACCGGGGGACGCCATCGCTCGGTGACCGTCGCCGATCGGATCGCCCGCGAGCTGGCCGACCGCAACGACGTCAAGATCCGCGTCGTCCATCGCGACGCCGAGCTGGCGGAAGCCAGCCGCGCCACCTGAAGCGGCGCGAAAGCGCCGCGCCTGGTGATTTCGGCGCCTGCGTCCGCGATCTGATCGCGAAGCCGGTCACCACGACCCTAGAATCGCCCGCTTGCCCGATCCTGCGATCAGCGTCCGGGGGCTGCACAAGTCCTACGGCGACTTCGAGGCCGTCCGGGGGATCGACCTCGAGGTCGAGCCCGGCGAGGTCTTCGCCTTCCTGGGGCCGAACGGCGCGGGCAAGACGACCACCGTCGAGATCCTCGAGGGATACCGGGACCGAAACCAGGGGGAGATCGCCGTGCTCGGCACCGACCCGGCGGCGGCGAAGCGCGAGTGGCGCCAGCGGATCGGGCTCGTCCTGCAGGAGTGCCGCCTCACCCCCGAGCTGACGGTTCGCGAAGCCGTCGCCCAGTACGCCGGCTACTACGAGGCGCCCCGCCAAATCGATGACACGATCGAGCTCGTCGGGCTGGGCGAGAAGGCCGACACTAGGACCTCGAAGCTTTCGGGGGGCCAGCAGCGCCGCCTCGACGTCGCGATCGCGTTGGTAGGTGATCCGGAGCTGCTCTTTCTCGACGAGCCGACCACGGGGTTCGACCCCTCGGCCCGCCGCCGCGCCTGGGAGGTGATCGCGAGTCTGAAGCGGCTCGGCAAGACCGTCTTCCTGACCACCCACTACATGGATGAGGCGCAGGCGCTGGCCGATCGGGTCGCGATCATCTCGGCTGGCCAGATCCTCGCCGAGGGTCCACCGGATGAGATCGGAGGTCGGGACGGCGACGCGGCGCAGATCACGTTCCGCCTGCCGCCGGGCGTCGAGCCGGAGGACCTGCCGCCTGCCATTGCGCGGGCGGCCAGAATCGACGCGGCCGCGGTCTCGCTGCATGCCGAGGACCCGGTCCCGGTCCTCCGTGAGCTGACGAAGTGGGCCGGCGAGCGTGGGGTCGGGCTGCCCGGTCTTCAGGTCCGCCGGCCGAGCCTGGAGGACGTGTACCTGCGGGTAACGGGTGAGACGGAGCGGCTCGACACCCCGGTGGAGGAGCGATCCCGATGAGTGGGATCGCCCTCGTCCTCCACCAGTTCCGTTTCGACCAGAAGGTATTCCGGCGTAACCCGGCCTCGGTCTTCTTCACCGTGATGCTGCCGCTGATCTTCCTCTTCATCCTCGCGACGATCTTCGGCAACGAGACGATCGAGGAGCGGGGCGTGAACACCACCACCTACTACGTCCCGGCGATCGTCTCTCTCGCAGTGATCTCCGCGACCACCCAGAGCCTTGCGATCAACCTGACTCATGAGCGGGAGAGCGGCCTGCTGAAGCGGGTGCGCGGCACGCCCCTGCCGACACCGGTCTATGTGGCGGGCATCGTGGGCAACTCGCTCGTGGTGTCGGTATTGATGGTCGTCCTGCTCGCCGTGATCGGGAGGTTGGTCTACGACGTCTCGATTCCGACCGAGACGCTTCCCGCGGTACTGGTAACGCTGGCGGTCGGTGCCTTCTCGTTCAGCTGCCTCGGCTTCGCGCTGACCGCGATCATCCCGAGCGAGGCTGCTGCGGCGCCCGTATCCCAAGCCACCGTCCTGCCGCTCTACTTCATATCCGGCGTCTTAATCCCGGACAGCGAGATCCCCAGCGGCGTCCTCGATGTGGCCGACCTCTTCCCGATCCGCCACTTCTTCGAGGCGTTCTTCACCGCTTGGGACCCGAACACGACGGGGGCCGGCTTCGAGTTGGGGGACCTGGCGGTTG
>JBOGZI010000059.1:0-6761 GCA_050697275.1 Solirubrobacterales bacterium
GCAGAGACCCGGGTGCTGCGCGGGGAGCCGGGCCCCGGCGTCGCGTCCGAGGGACCGACCGTTTTCGAGCTCCCGGAGGCCACGCTGGTCGTGCCCCCCGGCTGGACGGCGTCGGTCGACCGGGCGGGGACGATCCAGGCGTCGCTGGGAGCGGACGGCGGATGAGCGGGGACCGGCCGGCGCTCGACCCCGTCGAGCTCCAGGTGATGAGCGGCGCGCTGCGCGCCGCCTGCGACGAGATGGGCGCGGTCCTGATCCGCTCCGCGCACTCGCCCAACATCACCGAGCGCCACGACTGCTCCACGGCACTCTTCGACCCGGCCGGCGAGCTGGTGATGCAGGCCGAGCACATCCCGGTCCACCTCGGCTCGATGCCCGACGCGGTCGCGGCGATCATGGGCGAGGAGCACACAGACGGCGATCTCTGGATCCTCAACGATCCCTACCGCGGCGGCACGCATCTGCCCGACATCACCCTGATCTCTCCGGTCTTCGTGGACGACGAGTCGGCGAAGGTGCTGGCGGGCTTCGCGGCCAGCCGCGCCCACCACGCCGACATCGGCGGCCCCACGCCGGGCGGGATGCCAGCCCTCTCGGTCACCCTGGACGAGGAGGGAGTGGTGATCCCGCCCACCCGCGCCGACGACGCCGTGCTCACCGAGCTGGCCGGGCGGATGCGCAACCCCGAGCAGCGGCTGGCCGACCTGCGCGCTCAGCGCGCCGCCAACCTGACCGGGATCCGGAGGTTGAGCGAGCTGGCGGGCCGGCACGGCGTCGAGCTGCTGCGCGTCGCCACCGGCGAGATCCTCGACTATGCCGAGCGGCGCACGCGCGCGGCCCTGGCCGAGATGCGGGACGGCGAGGGCAGCGCCGAGGACCGGCTCGAGGGCCGCGAGGGAGAGATCACGCTGCGGGTCAGGGCGAGGATCCGTGGCGAGGAGCTCGAGCTCGATTTCGCCGGCAGCTCGGAGCAGGTCGAGGGAAACCTGAACTGCCCGCTCTCGGTCACCAAGGCGGCGTGCTTCTACGCGGTGCGGGTGGTCTGCGACCCCGACGGCCCGCCCTCGGCGGGCGCCTGGCGGCCGGTCAGCGTCAGCGCGCCGCAGGGATCGCTGCTCAACGCGCTCCCGCCCGCCGCCGTGGTCGGCGGCAATGTGGAGACCTCGAGCCGCGTCGCCGATCTCGTCTTCGAGGCGCTCGCCGCCTTCGCGCCGGTGGCCGCCCAAGGCCAGGGCACGATGAACAACCTCACCCTGGCGCCGCTCGACGGCGAGGGAGGCTGGACCTACTACGAGACGATCGGCGGCGGCCAGGGCGCCTGCCCCGACGCCGACGGGCCGAGCGCGATCCATGTGGCGATGTCGAACACGCTCAACACCCCGGTCGAGGCGCTCGAAACCGACTATCCGGTGCGCGTCCGCGAGCTCTCGGTCCGGCGCGGCAGCGGCGGGGCGGGCCGGTATCGCGGCGGCGAGGGCATCGTCCGCGAGCTGGAGGCCCTGGAGCCGATGCGCTACTCCCTGATCGCCGAGCGCCGCCGCTACGCACCGCAGGGCCGCGAGGGCGGATCGCCGGGCGCCACCGGCGCCGACGGCATCGGCGGCGAGCCGATCGCCGCCAAGTCCGAGGGGGAGCTCCGCCCGGGGCAGCGCCTGCGGATCGAGACGCCCGGCGGGGGCGGCTGCGGCGACCCTCGAAGCGGTCGAAGCGGTGGCGGGGACCGTTAGGTTGCCGCGATGCCCGAGCGCGCAGAGGCCAACGGGGTTGAGCTCGCCTACCAGCGCCGCGGCGACGGTCCGGCGGTGGTCTTCGTGCACGGCCTCGGCGGCCGCAAGGAGGCATGGGCGGAGGTGCAGGCGGCGGCCGCGGAGGCCGGCTACGAGGCGATCGCCCTCGACCTCCGCGGCGCCGGAGATAGCGACAAGCCGGCCGGCCCCTACTCAGTGGAGGGCTGGTCGCGGGACCTGATCGCCCTGCTGGAGGCCCTCGGGATCGGCCGCGCGGCCCTGGTCGGGCACTCGGTCGGGTGCATGGTGGTCGAGCACGCGGCGCTGGCGCTCGAGGATCGCTGCCCCGCCCTGGCGATGCTCGGCGGCGCCGTCCGCTGGGCGGAGGGATTCGACGCGGTGCTGGCCGAGCGGGCGCGGCTGGCGCGCGGCGGGCGCATGCGGGAGATCGCGGAGGCGGTGGCCGGCACCGGCCTCACCGACCGCGCCCGCGCCGAGGATCCCGCGCTGGTCGAGCGCTTCATCGAGATGTTCGCCGCCAACGACCCCGACGGCTACGCGGAATCGTGCCTGGCCACCGCCCGCGGCGCGATGCTCGACCCGGAGCGGGTCGCCTGCCCGGCCCTCGCCTTCGCAGGGGCGCTCGACGCGGTCACCCCGCCCGGCGCCTCGAAGGAGATCGCCGCGGCGATGCCCCACGGCCAGTTCGAGACGGTCCCGGAGGGCGCCCACTGGTGCCACGTGGAGGCCCCCGGCGCTGTCAGCGAACCCTTGCTCGGCTTCTTGGGGCGCGTCGCGATTGGCTGATCAGCCAGTGACAGCGGCCCATGAACAAGCGGTTTTTCGCGCTTACAGCTAATAACGAAAGTTTGTGGCAATCGCTCACAAGGGTTGTCAAAGCAGATTTCGTCCACTAGACTGCTCGCTTCCCAGGAGGCCTCGGTCGCCCATCGCGGCGCCCCGTCCTCCGTCCGCGAGCCACCTGCCAATGCCGATTGCTTTCAAAGAGTGGGCCGTGACCGTGCGAGCCCTTGCCGAGGGTGAGCAGCTCGTCGCCCTGCGCAAGGGCGGCATCCGCGAGGAGAACAAGCATTTCGAGGTAGAGCACGAGCAGTTCTTCCTCTACCCGACCTTCGACCACCAGCGGAACGACCTGGTGCGCGAGTCCCACCACCCCGAGCTGCGGCGCGCCCTCGAGGAGGGCGTCTGGCCCGACGAGGAGCCTCCTCCGCGGGCGCTACTCCAGGACGGCGGCATCCCGCAGCCCGACCGTGTCCGGATCCGCTCCTGGGCCGAGATCATCGACCACTTCACCACCGAGGACCACCGTGTGGTCGAGGCGCTGACGCCCTTCCACGTCTGGACCTCCGACTACGCGCAGAAGCGGCTCGCCTGGAAGCGGCGCCACCCCCTCCACGTGCTGCTCCTCCGGGTGCACCGGATCCCCCGGCCGGTCACGGTCCGGGTCAAGGACGAGTACCACGGCTGCCGCACCTGGGTCGAGATCGACCGCGACCTGCCCTTCGAGGGCACCCCGGTGATGGCGGACGAGGAGTTCGACCGGGCCGCGGAGGCGATCCGCGAGATCTGCCAGGGCGAGCCGGTCCCGGCGTAGGGGCCGCAAGGCCGCTGAACTTCGGAGCGAAGGGCGAAGCCCGAAGCGACTTGTGCGGGGCGGCCGCACGCGGCTCCGCCTGATGCCGGTCGAGCCGCTCCGCGAAGCAGATCGGGTCCTGCTGCTCGGGTTGGGCGGCGGCGGCGACGTGGTCGGCGCCCTGGCCCTGACCGAACTCGCCGGGCGACTCGGCGTGGAATGGGTGCTCGGCGGGGTTGCCTGGGAGCGCTCGCCGGTCGATCCGCGCCCAGGTCCCCGCTCGCTCGAGGAGATCCGCGGCGGCCGGCCGTGCGGGCCGGCGGCGGTCCTCGCCGACGCCGAGACCAGGACGAACGACGGGATCCGCTTCTCGGAGTCCCGAATGGCCGAGCACACCGGCAGGCAGGCCCTCCTGCTCGACATCACCGGCGGCCCCGCGGCGACCGCAGCGGGCATCGAGGCGGCGGCGGCCGAGCTCGACTGCGATCTGGTCGTGCTGGTCGACGTCGGCGGGGACGTGCTCGCGCACGGCCACGAGCCGGGGTTGGCCAGCCCCCTCTGCGACGCGGTGACGCTGGCCGCGGCCGCCACCCTCGCAACCTCGGAGAGGCCAGCGGGGCGGCGCGGCGACGTCCTGGCCGCCGTCTACGGGCCGGGGTGCGACGGCGAGCTGACCCCGGCCGAGGTGCTCGAGAGGATCGGCCAGCTGGACGCCGCCGACGCCCTGCTCGGGGCCTGGGGGCTGACCCCCGCCGCATGCGAGCTGGTGGAGGAGGCCGCCCGCGTCGTCCCCACCGAGGCGAGCCTCCAGGCCGCCCGCTGCGCCCGCGGCGAGCGCGGCACCGCGACGATCCGGGGTGGGCGCAGGAAGGTGGAGCTGACCGCGCTCGGGGCGCTCACCTTCTTCTTCGACCCCGCCGTGGCGGTGGAGTCCGTCGCCCCGCTGGCGAGGGCCGTCCTCCCGGCCGCCGGGATCGAGGAGGCCCGCGACGCGCTCGCGGGCCTCGGCGTTCGCACCGAGCTCGACCTCGAGCGCGCCCGCGCCCGAGGCGAGAGTGCCGCCGGGGCGCCCGAGTAGCCTGGACGAGGGCTTCCCGCCGAGAGAAATGGCCTGGATCGAGACCGAGTCGCTCAGCTTCACCGCGCGTCATGACGACGGCGACGCCGGCTGCGCCCAGCGCATCCTCGACCGCCTCGAGGACCTGCGCCTGCGGCTGGAGGAGCGCTTCGACCAGGCGCCGGGCGATGTCACCGTGGTGGTCCACGACAACCCGGCCTGGCTCTCGGCCGCCCACCCGCTGCTCCCCGCGGTGCGCTGGTCAGCCGCGCCGGCCGGCCGCCGCTACCTCGCCGGGTGGCCGATGGTGGGCGAGATCCACGTCCTCAACGACTACTGGACCGAACGCCGGGCGGCGGGCGAGGACTCGCACACCGCTCTCAGGGGAACCGCCGAGCGGATGTACTGCCAGCTGGTCCTGGCGGCCAACAACGAACGCCTCCCCCCGATGTGGACCCCTCCCCACTTCCTCACCTACCTTCGCTGGGCCTGGCTGATCGAGGGCGCCTCCCAGTACTTCACCGCCCAGACCTCGCTCTTCCGCGCCGCGGTCATCACCCGGCTCCGCGAGGGAGAGAGGCCGCGCTTCCCCCCCTCCCGGCGCGACGCGGTGATCCTCGGGGGCACCGTCTTCGACCTGCTGGACCGGGCCGCGGGTCCCGACGCCTGCCGGCTGCTGGTCTCGCGCCTGCATCGCGAGGGCCCCGAGGGGAACCTGCAGCTCGCCTTCGAGTCCCCGATGCGCGAGATCGAGCGCGCCTGGAGGCGGCACCTCGACGAGATCCTCTACCCGCAGTCGGAGCGGCTCGATGCCCCGTCCCTGTCCGAAGCGCTCGACCAGACCTCCCCGGCGCGCGCCTCCGAGACCCAGCCCTTCGACCTCGAGCTGGGAGCGCCCCCGGAGTTCGACTTCAGCTCAGGCGGCGGCCTGGTAGAGGAGGTAGACGAGGACCATCGCGCCGACGAACGCCGCGAGCACCCAGGCCGCGAGCCGCGCCGGCGAGCCGATCCCGGGGAGTGAGCCCGGCTCGGGCTCGGCCGTGAGCAGGTCAGCGCCCGCGAGCAGCTCGCGCGCCTGCTGGAACCCCGACTCCGGGACCAGCACGTCGCGCGGTCCCGCGGCGAGGAAGTCGGGGACGTCGAAGCCGCGGGTGCGGCGGAGGATCGAGGGGATCCCCTGGTCCAGCAGGATCCCCTGGATCAGCTCGGCCTCGGCCAGGTTGCGGCCGCCGGTGACCCGGACCAGCTCGCCCTGCGCGAGCTGCGGGCGGACCTTGCGGGCGCGCTCGTGGGCTCCGGTGACCGGCTCCTCCTCGCGCCGGCCCGCGTAGACCAGGGGCATCCCGCATTGCCGGCAGAAGCGCTCGTCGAGAGAGTGGGCGAGGGCGCAGCGGGGGCAGGTGAGCGGCCCCTGGGTCTCCGCCATCACCCGACCTCGAGCTCTGCCTCGCTGATCTCCCCGTCGCGGATGTGGAAGCCCCGCAGCGGCTGCTCCCCATCGGCGAGCGAGACGATCAGATAGACCGCGTCGGGGTAGGCCGCGAGGTTGACGTCGGTCTGCGACGGGTACGCCGGGCTCGCGGTGTGCGAGTGGTAGATCGCGGCGAGCTCCTCCCCGCGATCCTCGATCTCGGTCATGATCCGGAACTGGTCCTGCGGGTCGAGGTTGTAGCGGAGGGGGCTGGCCTCGGCGTTCTTCGCCCGGTAGACCGTGCGGGCCTCACCGACGACCCCACCGATCAACCCGCAGCACTCGTTCGGGGCCTCCTCGCGAGCGTGCTCGAGCATCTCCTCGTAGATGCGCTTCGAGATCCGCACGGCGGCGCAGGGTAGCTAGTAGAAGTGACCGCCCTCGGGCCGCGGCGGCTCGCGAAGGTCTCCCGCGTCGGCCCCGAGCAGGTCGGGGTCCTCGCGGCCGCGCTCCCAGAGGAGGTCGTCGAGCACCGGGGGCGAGATCCCGGCGCGTTCCGCGACCGCCTTGAACGCCGCGCGGGTCGCCGCGCGAACCTGCTCCACCTCGCCCTCCGGGACCAAACCGCTGCGCAGGGCGAGCCTCATCAGCACGTTGTCCGCGCAGACCTCCCAGCTCTCCGGATCGGCGACCTCGAGCCACCCGCGGCGCTGCCAGATCTTGCAGACCAGGAAGCTCTTCTTCTGCAAGGGGTCCTTGAACGCCCGGAAGCCGCCCAGGTGCTTGAGCAGCCCGTCATCCCCGCCGAGCCTGCCGCCCGCGGCCGCGATCAGGCGGGGCGCCTCCCCGCCGTACCGCTCGACCAGGCCGCGGGCCAGGTCGTCCCAGAGGGCCGCCCGACCCTCCGGGTCGCGGAGCGTGTCCTGGCCGGCCCGGAAGACCGCGCCGATCGCCGCCGGGTCCACCCCGAGC